>JAFAQB010000453.1 GCA_019246625.1 Nitrososphaeraceae archaeon | reverse complement strand
TTTGTCAGCCAACTATAATTGGATTTTTATCAGATTATACGATGTGATATACAAATTTCATAATTTTTATGAAAATCTTTATTATGTTGAGTGCACTTTATTCTCTATATTCTGTATGGACATTGAACGAACTTTGCTTGGTCATGTTATTGGATTTCCTTATTACATAAATTCAAAAAGCCAGGATAATAATAATGCTGATAATGAGCACATAAAAGATGAACTTGAGCCTTCTTCTATATACAGACCACTTTATGAAATATCAAATAAATATTTAGAAAATGGATATAGCGTATTATATGCAGCTGAATCTCTTCCAAATGAGAGAGATAAGGCAAAAGTAGTAGAACATATCTCGAATGTCAATAATAATAATGATGACCAGGTAGAGTATGTTCGAAATGATATCTCCAGAGGACTGCTAAGTGTAATTAATGCAGATGTTATATACAAGGATAATGCTAGTGGCAAAGACATAGCAGATTTTTTTATCTCAAATGTTTATGAGATGCACCGAAAACTACAAGAAAAGACCAAAGGAACCATGATCTGTAATATGCCTGACCCGTATTTGAGTCGTGGCAAATATGATGTTTTTATGGCCTTTGAGGAAGAGATAGAGAAAAGATTGCCCGAAAACGTGGGCCTACTATGCTGGTATAAGAGAAGGTGGTTAGATAATCTATCTTTGGCACACGCCATTAATGTTCTTGCTAACCATAGATATACTATCCATGCTGACGGGAAATATAAACAGGGGAATACCAATAAAATTATTGATATAATAAGTAAAGGCATAGATAATAATCTTGGTGAAGGTGCATCTGTACTTTTATTTGAGACAATGAAGTCTGCTTATAAATTAAATCAAAACTCCATAGTACATTTACCTACTAGTTTCGAAGAGACTTTAAAAAAGCTGTTGGGCAAAGAAGATGCCAGCTTGGTAATACATTCTATATTAGCGGAAATCCTAAAACAAGAAGGGTTTACTTATACATAGGATCACAGATGAGACTCAATGACGATAAGCGATTCTTCTGCTTTATTTCAACAACCATTAAACTTTGTGCATGGAATTGAAGCAGGCAAACATATTGTATTGTTTTATGAAGAGTTAGAATATGCAAAGATCATTTCATTTCAATTCATCAAAAATGGCCTAGCACATCAGAAAGATTGCAGCTACGTTTCAGAAGAAGAGGAGGAAGCGGTAAAAAGAGAAATGTTGGATAACGGAATTGATGTTAAGAAATTTATGCAAAATAAGCAATTGCATATTTATCAGGTTACAAGCTTAACTGATTATAATCCAGGAGATTCTCCAGGAAAAATAAAAGAAAGGGAAGAAGAAGCCGAAGCTCAAGACTCTATATATAATGATGCGATACTCCGAAATCTATCTAAAGCGGGACAACCAGACAGGATTGTATTGAGATATATATACAAAGTTAACAGTGAAGAACAAATAAAGTCAAATCTAAAATGGGAACATGATTACCGTTTTAAAAATCTTAAAAATATTGGAGCAACTGTGGTATGCGTCTATCCTGTTAATGATATAATACCAACCATTTCTGACTCAACAGGACCATTTGGGAAATGGATGCATGATCTACTAGAAATATATGATGGCGTAATCTTTGCTCGTAGATTCTTGAAGGGAGTAGCATTTCGCCTAGCTTAACGGCTATCTTTTAATAAAAAGACATGACAAGTACACTGATAGGGGTTATACAAGTACTTATAAGGATCTAAAGTGTATCATTGATGTCTTAACATAATGATATATGACAAACCTGCTAAAAAAAGTAAGGTATATAATAATTATTCTAATAACAATGATAATAATTCCAATAATTCTAATAATGATAATAAAAGTGTTGATGTTCAATCTCATCTTAATACCAATACATATGCAATAGACGATTTAGATCAAAAACTCCTTGAGCTTATCTTAAAGGGATATGAGAATAAAAAAATAGCTACAGAAGTAAAAACACCACTAAGCACCATTCAAAGGAGAATAAAAAAGATTACAGAAAACCAGTATATCAGCAGAAAAAATGAGTTAAATTACAAGAAATTAGGATTAAGAAAAGGATATCTTCAGATTTCGATTAGAGGCGACAAGTCTTACGAAGTAGTAGAGAAATTAACAGGAGTAGGTGGTATTATTGCTATATCAGAGGTTACAGGTAATTTTGATATTTTATGTACTTGTATATTTAGAGATACTGACGATCTATTTAGATTATTAGAGAAAATAAAAACAATTGAAAGAGTACAGGAAATATCATGGTCAGAAGAAGTACGTTTCTTAGAGATAGAAGAAAAATTAGCGTCATTGAGTGTCAGTCTGCTATAGACACAAAAAGTCCTCTCCACTATCATATACACGTTTTAATCTGTGTACGGGGATGAGAGAGGAAAATGTAATTAAACTGACTTACATTCTTGCTGCTTTCATAAAAGAAAATGATAGATTGGATTTTCTAAATATATGACAAACAACGTCATTGTAAAGCTTTGTTATTTAATAGAAAGAATGACAAAGTGAATTTTTTATTATCACTCTTGATAAATGGTCATGCTAAGGCATGATTATCTAAGAGAAAGAAATATTTTCAGCATGCTGCTTGAGGAACAACCATCAACAGGGCAAAAGGGTATTGATGATTATCTCGACAAATAGAACCAATCTGTAACTGTTGCGCCTACTATAAATTTTCAACCCATGGTCATAGTCGCAAATGTAAATGTCGTCATCCTCCAAATTATACTGCAAGAATTATGGTCAAAAATTCAGAATTCAGTTCTCCAGACAGCAAAAACAATAATATGTTTAAAATAATCATTATACACTTTTTTCATAAAGGATTAGCTACTTGGGTTAGACATATCAAGCCAGTATAAATAGATCATGACAGTCGATAATGACGGCCCAGATATTGCTAGACTGGCTGAACAAGCCTCAGGTAGACGTGGATTCGAGGTGTCTGCTTTTACCGATCAGCCTATGGCATTAGAAAACTTTAGATCAAAAAAATCAGAACAATTGTAGCATTAAATTTTCTGGTATTAGAATATATTATAAGTTTGCGACGCATGCGCAGGAGGGCATCTAGAAGTAAAGATAGTTCTTATGAGTGCTTCTAAGACGAAGAAAAGGAGTTTTACAATGTCCTCTCCAATGCCGATAGATGCCTTTATTCAAAAACCATTTTCAATAAGACAGTTAAACGATTAGATAAATAAATGAATAAATAAATAAATAAAATCGCCATTTATAGAAATTAATTATACTATTTAATGCTGTAATAGTTATTATATTGGTTGTGCATAACTTGTTCCAGTGATGATGATAAAGGATCTAATACACTGTCATTTTAATGATGCGTTACATCATTTGAATCAGGCAAACTATGGTTCCCACCTCATGGTAATTTATCCAGATTTAGATACATTAAGGGAGCTTTACTCTAATTATATACACAAGCAAATTGAAGATAATAATGAAATAGTTCTTGTAAACCCGTTTTATGAAACTGCCGATTCTGTTAGACGAGTTCTCTCAGAAAAATTCAATCACGGCATGGATGCAACCAAGTATGAAGAAGAAAATGTGCTTATGATTGCTGATTCCCTACAAGAATATCTTGGTAATCAACCGTACAAATATTTCAAGCAGAGCTTGTCAAATTGCACAGAAATGAAAAAGAATGGTCTTTCAGTTCTATCTGACTTGGGCGCCTATAACCATAGATACATGCATGACGATCTTGTTGATCATGAATCATCATTATCAACAAAAGATATTGGTGTTCCTATGAAGGGCTTTTGCTTGTATCATCAAAAAGATTTTGGTAGATTCTCAGATGAACAACAGCAAAAGTTAATCAAACATCACGACGTGGCTCTAAAGATGATAAAAGCATAATAAAAATTTAACACAAGTTTATAGTTGATATTAATTAAATGATTACTTGATATTAATAAGTATTTGTAATTTTGATATTTCTGTGAGAAATATGAGCAAAGTCTTATAGTGCCTAACTAGACCCATTCTCGCATAGATTCATTTAAAACTATGTAATTTTTCTATCATCATGGCACAAATATTGAATATTAGATGATCTATTAACAGAAATATGAATATGTGGTAATAACCATCATAAACATAATGATAAATTTTATATACTCATAAAACATTGAAATAATATCTCAAGTGATGTGGATTTGATCAAAGCTCACGGTAACACTAATAATGATTATACTAGATCCTCTATTTTGGTAGTTGACGATGAACCTGATATTGCTAGACTCATTGTACAATGGCTTGATAGAGATGGATTTAAGGTATCTGCTTTTACTGATCCAGCTATGGCATTGGAAGATTTTAAGCTAAATTGCAATACCTGCAGCCTTATCTTGTCTGATATTAGGATGCCAGGGATGAATGGCTATGAATTCATAAAGAAGACAAAGGAAATTGATAAACAGGCGAAGGTAATACTTATGTCCTCCTTTGAGATTGAAGATAAAGAATTTCACAATGTACTATCCGATATCAAGGTAGATGCCTTTATTCAAAAACCATTTACTTTAAGAGAATTAAGGGATATAGTGCAGAAAAACAGCGTGGCAGCAGCAATGCAATAACACAATAGTAGATGTAGTAGCATATGACCATATTATGTTTGAAAAAACTAAAACAAAAGCAAAAACTAAAACTAAAACTATTCAGCACCACAAACAGCTATTCATAATAGAAGAGGATGGCGGCTTATTTCTTTAATACGGTTTGTATAACACCTGAATCATTGTCTCCTATTATTTTCACCATTTCCGACCATTCTACTGTAGTTACGTGCTCCATAGCCTTGGCACCTTCTATCAAATAATGCAACTCATTGGTGTCTTTGTAAATGATTTGAGCTAAAATATTATGTATTGAATTAATTCTAATTTGACAGTGTGTTACATTATTCTTGTACTTGTTGATTATTTTTTGAGCTACTTCCTCTGCCCTGCCATTATCAACATTGATAACCAAATCTCCTACTCTACAACCTAAGGCTTTATAATCGAAAGTATAGGTTTTCTTTAATACATCTTTTTCAATTTTCGCTCTTCTCCTTTGAATTGTAGAGAGTGGAATATCCAGTTTCTTTGATAGAGCAAGACTGCCTATAGCTGGGTTATCCAGAATTTGAGAGACTATTTTGATATTGGTATCATCAAGTAATTTTAATAATAATACTTGTTTCGTATCAGATTTCACAATAGCATATTTTCTGATTTTATCAGCTGGAGACAAGCGTACCAATGACTTCTATTAATAATAAATCTAAGACAGATATATGAATATTTAATCAAAAAATTAAAGATAAAATGGCATTTTTGAGCATCTGCGATATGTTGTATTATTGATACGATAATATCTTTGAAGAATGGAATACATAAGAGAGAATGATACTATTTGTATAATAACTTGTGGCTAGAATTCTAAATGAGTTATGTATCGTATTAGCGATATATAA
>JAFAQB010000450.1 GCA_019246625.1 Nitrososphaeraceae archaeon | reverse complement strand
GCTTAGACGATATGATCATGTTTCCGATATAGTCTCAGGACTAGTAAATTTCAGAATAATGCGAACTAATGGCATGGTTCTGTAGAAAGAGTGTAAGACTGACCATCCTGAAGAGATTTTCCTTTGTAATTACGCAATAGATCTAATTACAGATGCTTGTCTTATATTGCGCCTTTATTCATTTTGCCTGGTTTTGTGTCTTTCTTTATATCTAAATAGTATTGAGTTTGTTGTTAATGCAAGACGACATCATGGCAGTACTTTTCTCCATCCAGTAAAGGTTATAGCCTTCACATTAACATATTTTTTTGATGCATCTCATATGAAGAAAGGATTAATTTTTGATATGGATGGAGTTTTGATTGATGCGATGCCATTTCATGCTGAAGCCATGAAGATAGCCATCAAAGAAGAAACTAAACACGATATTGACAAGAAAATAGTGTATCTTCTCGAGGGGCTGCCTGGCTCTAAATTGGTAAAAGAAATATTCAAAAGAGAACATATTGTTGAGAATATAGACGACAAGTTAGCGGAAAAAATTAGTAAAAGAAAAAAACAAATATTCAAGGAAATTCAGAATTCTAAACCAATCGAAGGAGCCAGAGAATTAATCCATGATTTGAAAAGTTGTGGTTGCCTGAAGGCAGTTGTCAGTGGATCTTCCAAAGAGGAAATTGAAAATGTACTTGATGAAAACATTGGATCAAACAGCTTTGATCTTGTGATTAGCGGAGACGATTTAAAAGAAGGAGAAGGAAAACCTGATCCCAGGCCATTTCAAACAGCATTACAAAGAATGAATATAAAACCCTCACAAGCGATAATTGTTGAAAATTCCCCATTAGGAGTTGAAGCTGCTAATAATGCAGGGATACCATTTATTGTTACTCTGAATAATACACCCCTTGATGTTTCTTCTGATTTTGTATTCCTTATGCGGTTAGACGAACATGAGCGAAAGAGCAGGATATTTAAAGATACCAAAACTGCAAGGAGTTTCTTGATGGATTGGTGCTGTAAATGAGGCATTCATAAGCAGACAGATACACTATAGAATTCAACTATGTGTAGCAAGTGTTATTTTATTGTTTTCGCTCATAATACTGATCTCGAATTCTTATGTGATGTCAAAGGCCGAACACTTGATTGTTCTAATACATGCAGAATTTTCTATATACACAAATCTCTTTTTCTCCAGTTTAATTAAAATTCAACTTAACCCTTTCATAATAATAATAATAATAATATACTAACTACAAACTCGATTTCATAATTATTTCTTTAATTCTAAGGCACAAATCACAATGTTCTGGACATGAATCGTGGATACATACTATTCTCATAGAATCGCAATTAAAACACCAAAGCTCTTTAGTACTAGATATTGATGACATGATAGCTGTGTGTTGAGCTTTCTTATTTAATAGCAATTGTGAAAATAATGAAAATAAGATCCTTCAATATTTTCATTTCACAACTAAGTGCTTAAATCTCTACTTTGCTATGAAGTTTGATTGCTTACAAGAGTCATGTTGACTCATTACATACTGATATGTGATTTCATAGAAAGTATGGTATCCTTATCTTAAGTCATTAAAAAGGAAGTAAAAATTTTTGGCATTTTGGGTGTCCTCTTCAAAGTCGGAGGTATTGAAATGATAGCATGTGTGTGTCGCTAAACATTATTAACCTACTCAGACAGGTGGCTGATAACCTTCCAGGCAGGCCTATTCTCGAGAATCCCATGTTTCTATACTATCAAAAGTTCTTCCACGTATGCTACATCGATAATCCTTAGAATCAGTAGAATGTTTAGGATCTGAAGTCAAGCTCATTTATAATAATAACGATTATCTTTTATATTTCATTTATATATGAAGAGATAATGTTGTAATATCGCGTCTCTATCGATACTATTATTATAATGTATTGTGGCTCAATCTCTTATGTACCTCTCTTTCTGTGAGTAAGAAGAAACAAGGATAAGTATTAACAAACCGGAATTCGCTTATGCTGCGCAAACCTTAGCGTTAAATATCGCAGAAGTTGATGTACGGGTCTGGGCGCCACGAGACCCATAAATAAATTTGATATAAACTTTAAGAAAAATGTAATAGTAATTAAGCTAGATCGTTAAGGCTTAATTCTTTATATGTGTGTAGGTGGCAACTATTATGTGTTAATAACCACAAATAATACAAATAATACAAATAATACAACAAGACCGACTGGATCAGCAAATAGTAGACGATGGCGTTCCAGGTACATTTTCTGCAAGTTTCGTGGTAGCTGCAGCAGCATAAGGAAAACCTTTGACAGCTCATCTCCAGCGATAGCATTAGCATAAATGACAACAATCATCACCGCCAGAATCGTCATTAGCGCTAGAAGTGCGATGTTAAAGCATGTGTTATTGTTCAATGGATGACTTCGTACAAAAGCGTGGCCAGGTAGCAGTAATAGTACTACTATTGCTAGCGGTACAATTTGTAACGTCATTCGAGTCTCTACAAAAACACCACGCTATTGCGCAACACACAATTGCTAATAATGGAAATGCGATCTCTAATCTAAGTAAGAACAATGGGCATTCAGAATTGCCTCAGATGACTGCGTCCGGAAATAATGTCTATGTAGTATGGCTTGACGACACGCTAGGAAGCAGAGAGATCTTCTTAAGAAGGAGTACTGATGGAGGAAATACATTTGATAGCAAAATCATTAACTTGAGTAAAAACAATATGGAAGGGGGGGATGGAGCTTTCAATCCAGAAATTACTGCATTGGCGAATAATGTATATGTAGTATGGGAAAATACCCCAGATAATAATGGTCAGATTGTTTTTAGTAAAAGTTCTGATGGAGGAAATATATTTAGTAAGCCTATTAACTTAGGCAATAATACAGGATTCTCTGGTGATCCGCAAATTGCTGTTTCTAAAAGTAACTATGTTTATGTAGTATGGCATAATGCTGGCGATGGGATATCATTTAGAAGGAGTACTGATGGAGGAAATACATTTGATAAAGTGATTAATCTGAGTAACAATAACCCATTATCTTTTCAACCGCAAATATCGGTATCTGACAAATATGCTAATTATGTATACGTAGTATGGGGTGAAACTCATTTCTATTACAGCCAGAACAAGCAGCAGCATCAGCCAGGAGATGATCTCATATTTAGGAAAAGTGTTGACAGTGGAGAAACATTTGAAGACAAGAGCATTAACCTTGTGGATAATAATAATAGTCGCATTGGTGCATTTCTGCGACTAGCTACATCTCAATCTAATGTGTATGCTTTGTGGACTAATGTTACTGTTGTACCAGGTAATGTACTTACAGATATAGTATTTGCCAAAAGCTCTGATAATGGCAATAAATTTGATAAAACAGCTAATATAAACAACTATACTGGATGGTCATTTGATCCACAGTTATCTGTTTTTCGAAATAATGTCTATGTAGTATGGAATGAAAACCCACATGGAAAGAACGGTGATATTATGTTTAGAAGAAGCAACAACAATGGTACAACATTTGAAAATAAAATAACCAACCTCAGCAACAATACAGGAGAAGATTCTTTAGATAATTCTTTTGACCACAAGATAACAGTTGCTCAATCTAAAAACAATAATGTAAACGACATATACGTTGTATGGAATGGTAATGAGGGAACATATCTTAGAAGTAGTATTAATGGAGGAAATACATTTGATGATGTTACAAATCTGAATAATAATACCAGTAACAACCAATCAGCACATTCTCAAATAGCTCTTTCAAAAAGCAATAATAATTTGTATATCGCATGGGATGCAAATACAGCATCTAATAATGAGGAGATATTCTTTAGACAAATAACAGCAGAAATGACGGCGAAGACAACAATAATAAATCATTCTTTATTATATGACAAAAATAAACCGTCAATAATAAGTCTTAAAGAATTAGGTAATAATAATACTATTAGTGAAAATGCAAACAACAATAACAAAAATATTGTCACTACAGCGACCTCCAATGTAGCAATCATAGAACCTACATTTACAGCTGCAGCATATGATAACGCATTTTACATCTTCTACAAACTTTATGCTAATACGACTGTTGGAACGAATATCACAAGGCACATTGGATTATTATCAAACACTAATGATGGGTTAATCGGGTCATCTCAAGCCGCTGTGGATTATTTAGTAAGCCATATTCAATGGCTAATGCCAAAATCTAATATCACAGTTTTGGCAGATGAGGATGTTCATAATGGAAATATTTTCAAAAAGGGAGATAGAAATAAAAATATATACGATGTCATAATGCTTGGACATCAAGAATATGTTACACAAAAAGAGTACGATTATCTGAAAAAATTTGTGACAAACGGAGGTATATTATTTCTTATGGATGGTAACGTATTATATGCAGAGGTAAAATATGATAACAAAACTAAGACTGTAACTATGGCAAAAGGTCATAGCTGGGCCTTTAATGGTAAATCTGCATGGAAAAGTGTAGGTGAAAGATGGGCAAAAGAAACTTCTGATTGGGTCGGAAGCAACTATCTCTGCTATTCATGTGATATAGTATTTTATAACAATCCTTTTAAATATAATCATCGAGAAGAACAATATATAACTAACCCAAAAGACAAAATACTATTAGATTATAACGCTTCTATAATAGGCAATTATAATAACACTAATAATAACACAATTCCCCATGATGTTAAAAATGCATCACAACATACGGGAAACAAAATAAAAATTGCAACATATCAGCTTGACTATGGCAAAGGAAAGGTAATATCACTAGGAATATATACAGATAACATCATACAGAATTATAAGTCTAATAATATTAAGTTCAACAAATTCCTCGACAGTTTGCTATTAAAATATACTCTAGTCAGAAGCAAGCAATAGCAGTGGTCTTCTCAATCATATTTCAACAAGATGGTACAAGACTGCATGACCACTGCTGTTTACCCTTTAGATGGTACAAGATCTATCGATTTTACACAACTACAAAGGTATAACCACAGGTACATAAAGTCCAAGTTGAAAGTTAAGTAGATCGAACTTTAGATCGAAAGGCTGAATTCGTGCATATGATATTGACACATTTGACGACGGTTTTGACGACCTATTTGGCCTATTTGACGAGAGGCTCCTGAAATAATCAATAAATAAAGTGAACCAATTATGATTTGTTTGCGTTATTCTTCTTATTCTCTTTCACTCTTCCATCCTCTGCAATAGGTATAGTCATGATCTCTTGGACAGATGCTGCATGATGCTCTTGTGATATGACAGCTCATCATCAAAACCCTGTGATATAACAACTAGGATACACTGGCTTATCGCGGTGTGCAGACTCGCCTAAGTTACTATTACCACTTAACTCAGATGACTGCTCCAAACCCTACCGCTAGTACGACGACCATTGGTTGCATTATCCCAACCTATACAAAACTCTGGATTATGTCCACTAGGGCATGGGCGAGTTCCCTTGACCGACAACTTCATCAACTTCAAGTTTACATAGGCATGCTGGATATATTTTAGAATAGCAATGGATCTGAGGAGAATTTATGACACTATAATGAACATGGATAAAAGAATTCGTTTTGTAGGGGTATTAGATGACAATGGTAAACTCATTGAAGGCGGTATGAGAAAAAATGTACCTTCATTGTTAGATGCAGAAAAGAATGATCTGTTTTTCTTACGTATACTTTATGATCTAAAAGAACTAGAGGATTTTAAAAATAGTCTTGGAGAAATCAAATATATCTATATTCAAATGGACAAAGTATCTTTTGTAATTATGAGCTTAAAAAATGAAGAGCGCGACGACGATAGTCTTATGTTACTTGTGAGTATGGAGCCTGAGATGAATCCTTCATTCATAGCTCCAAGCATCAGAAATTCATTAGTAGAGTAGCATGTAATTCCACTTTTAATAGAACGATAATAATAAGAATATTATGCTCTACCATTCTAATTCCATGAACACTGTGGAATATAATAACAGATTGCAAATATTCATGCAGGAGCATTCGAAAATCATACCCGAGATTACTTTCCGTTAACTTGAAAGCAATGACATACAGATCTTCTACCTATCTTAGAGGTTCAAAGGGCAGATATCATGCATACTAGTGGCGGTACGATTAAGACAAATACATAAAATGAGATCATACATTCAGATTAAGAGAAATTTCATATTAATGACAAATATTCTTGCATATCAAAAAAGCTGGTAAGCTCCTTTGAAATTTCATTACAAAATATCTCTAATATTTCAAAGTCAACTAGGTTAAGTTTCTTTTCGCTAAACATAGCAAGCACACCAATTGCATTGCCCTTATAAATTAATGGATAACCTGCAAATGATTTTAATTTCTCTTTTCTTGCCCACTCTGGATGTCTTATCCTCGGATCATCTATTACGTCATTTGTGATTGCAGGTTTCTTAGTCCTTACTATGGGACCTATCTTGTTAGAGCTTATTGGAACCTTGGAAAATTCACCATTAATATTCTTGTATTTACCGGCACTAAATTTTAATATCAAATATTGCCTTTCTTTATCAACTAACCAAATCCTTGCAAACTTTGCATTAAAGTATTTGACTACGCTTTCTACGATTAGTCTAAGTTTATCATTTAAGTTTTCGTGTCTTTTTAGAGAATTGAGAATGTTATACACATGCAATTTTCTTTCAGTCTTATCGTGTTCATCAAATATTGTATAAGGAGTTGCTTTTACAGTCTTTGACTCATATGAGCGATAGTCTGCTATTAGCTCCGCAAATCTATTTAAAAAGTTATCACTCTCCAATTCATATTGCTCAACAGAATCAAATACAAAGTGACATATCCAATCGAAATCTCCGCTCAATTTAGCGGAGTGGATGCAGAAAGGCATTTCTTCTACATAATTCTTCAGGCGTTCTGTTAAAAATGAAATATTATGTGAAAACTTAAATTTGAGAATAATTGTACGACTTATCTTTTCTGAAACAAACTTAGGATTAAGAATAGCAGAATATCCAAGGATCATATTGTCTTTCTCCAACCTTTGTAGTCTATATCTTATGGCTCGTTCCGTAATTTTGTATCCCATATCTTGTAGGTTACTCCTGATTTCAGTTGAAGATATGCGTGCGTTTTTACCAAGGTAAAAAACAATTATTTTATCAATCTCGTCAAGCAATAAGTGATAAAAATAAAGGCGTTAATATTTATTTTTCCGTTTCGGAAATTATTTACATGCGATTTTATTTCTCGTACTTTGGAAATTCAAATAATAAGACTGTAAATTTCCAAATAGGAAATTGTGGTCTGAATTCATTTCCGCTGAAAATAATATCTAATTTATACCTTCTAATGGTTAATGGAAGATAAAAAAATTATCTCAGACAAGAGTGAAAGCAAGAACTCAAAAGTCAAAGAGGTGTTTCCTTTGGTAATTATCGTAGCTATAACCTTAACAATTGGAGGTATTATGTTCTGGGCCAAGCTTACGCCTGAACAAACTATAACTAATTTTAATGCTATGTCTGATACTTCTCTAAAGAACGATCTGAGAGTATTAAAGACACCTACTGCGGGAGATAATAGTTTTGTATATGCCATAAATCAGGTTGCAGCAAGAGGTCTAGATATAGCTCAAAATGACACAACGGTAAAACAGATTATAGGTGGACAAAAAGGTAGAGCATTGACTATAGCTGCAGTACAGCCTGCTGTTCTGCAAGACAACAAGAATGGAAAAGTTAGTTATAGTCCTGTTGGTCAGATCATAATTACATCTAATTGGCAATACGTTGATGGAAAATTCTACTCTAATCCAGCGAATTTCAATGCGCTTGGTAACAAAACTGGCGAATCGCATCAGCACATATGGAATGTATTTATAGACCTAGATAGAAGGACGGTTACAGGCATAACAGAAGAGCCTGAAAGGGTAATGAAGGAGACTTTGGAGCCGAATTTCGTATTTACAGGAATGAATATGTTCATGCCTGATACAGTTAAGGTAAAACCTGGCTCTGTGTTAACATGGTTCAACAATTCTAACCTTCCCCATAACATAGTTGGCATATACAAAAAAAGCGCATCTGGCACCGAGATTCCAGTAGATAGCGGTATTATACAGCCTAATGAGTCTTGGAGATACAATTTCAATGATAACGGGATTTTTGAATATAGTTGTACAATTCATTCTACAGACGGAATGAAGGGTACTATCATAGTCTCATAGCGTCAAGAGCTTTACAGAATCAATGCGTGGGATAGAAGAATTGGAATGAAAAAATGGGCAATTAAGGTCAAAAAACGCTTAAGGAGGAGGGAATAAGAAAAATATCAATCTAGCAATAGTACTTTAGTTCACATGTATGCCCTACATTTTTGAGAATATATTTTTAGCTGCCTTCTAAAAGAATCCAAATTATCTAACAATAATGAAATGATATTCAGATAGAATTAAACGCAGATTTAACTTGTCGTATATACCTCTATTGCAAATACACATATCATAAGCCTCACAATCCGAGATATTATCTCTGAACTAGTTGCACACAAATTTGTCCAAATGTTCTTCTATGAGTTACTTTCGATTCGGAAACTAGCGAAGAAGATGTTATACACATCAAATGAAGGGAGATAGATTAAGATGCACACAAGACTCGAATGATTTTGCTAGCTCTACAAGTGTATAAGTATTCATTGCTATTATGATATTGGTTTTGAGAAGAAGAATAAGATACCAATTACTATCACTATCAAAAAAACCATTGCCAATTTCGCTATCTATCTATCCTTAATCCTTCCATATATCTATGTAAATACTATATAACTTCTTGTCTATGAAGTCTTGTCCTAATTATACCGTAAGAGTACAAGAACAAGCATACTAGTGTAGATATAAGTAGTGTAAAGTACCTTAATTAATCACTATTAGATATAGGATGAAGTGACTTTATATTCAATTAAAGTTAAATTACTTACTATGGATTCACTGAATGTAACATTTTTTCTATAGCTGCTTTGTATGATTAGCCGAATTCCAAGTATGTTTGACGCTTTACTTGATCAATTACCATAACAGAAAGCTCACTAAATTTTCTTCCTTCCAAATCATTAACTTTGCCTTTGAAAATAGTCTCTTTATCATTAATTGTTAGATTCTCAAAAACCCATGTGTTAAGGTTTGACGTATCAATTCCATTCGCTTTCAAGAAAATAGCAATCTCTGATTGCATAAATTCCTTTGTACGATCTTTTGCCCATGGCCGTGGTAATAAGATTACACTTTTCCTATCAGATACAGCTTTGATCAATTCCAACTTTTTTTGTTCAATATCACCACTTACATGGAAAGTAATGATCTGTGCCTTATCAAGTGGCACTTTGGATTTTGCTGCTGCAACTTGAATTGAACTTATACCGGGAATGATTTCGACATTGTCATTGCCAAATAATTCTAGCAGTCGATCGACAACTTCAGATTCTGAAAAATTCACATCGCCTGTAAAAGGTATGGCACAATATTCATCGTCATTCATTTTTGAGTATATATTCCGATAAATATCTTCTTGGGTTTTCATTGTAATTTCATAAATTTCCTGTATATGTCTGTCAAGTATGGTTTCAACTATTGTTAAGGCATATTTGTATCCAGCTATATAGTGAGATTTATGAATGGCATCTTTAGCTGAATCAGTCAAATATTTTAGTGAACCTGGACCTACGCCTACTACAAATAGATTCTTTGGCAATTATGATAATGGCAATAATAAATACCTTCTTTAAAACCTTGAGCAATTTAGATGATAATGTATATTTAAAGAAATTTAATCTTACTAACATTCACTTGCCTGTCTTTACGAGCGTATCAACTTCACGCTTCAGTATTGGCATTACTTGGTGCTTTATTGCCTCGTTTGTTTTATATATATAATAATATCCAAACAACTGGAAGATATAAAAGCAAACTTGATTTGCTTTGAATCTTGTTTTTTAAATAAGTAGATATCAATGCATCTTTATTTGCAGCTGCCTATTCATAGTGAATTTTGGCACCAGAAATACCAATATGAAAAATCTTATAGTATCAACGAATACTCATATCAAGATCTCACCAAATATAGGAAAGTCATGCGTGTCTACGAGCTGAATAAATGATGGAATCTTTTTGCTATCTTTAACATCTCTTCATGGTATTCATCATAATGGTGATTTTGATAGGGTATGGTAGAAGTAAAGAAGGTGAAAGGAAAATATTGCTGCAGATGTATTACCACCAATACCATTATATGCATTGTCAGTGCTGATTGCATTATACAAAAACGTAAAATCTAGATTTAATTCTGGCTGTCAATTTAACTTAAACCTCATCATTATATGTGTTCATACTTTCGAGTCGAAGGATACTCATTCTACTTACATTTAAAAGCCCCAAGAACGTCCATAATTAATATCCAACTATCGGACACCTTTTCAAGGCTATTGCTTATTTACGATGATAAATGTTCTTCATGCACAAAGTTTGCCAGAGCTGCTGCAGCTCTGTCTAGGGGATGGATAAGAACAGGAGGTCACTATTATTCACAGGAAGTCATAGAAGTTAAGAAAATAATATTTCCTGCAGATTACGATCCGACTAAAATGTTTTGGTTAATTAACAAGAACGGAGCATATGGTGCAAGACTGGGTTTGGTGCAGGTTGCAAAAGAGAGCATTTCCGGATTGATTAAGCGAAAAGTAAAAAATTATAGTAATGACAGTGACAATAGCAGCAACTATATTTTAGCATGTGATTACAAAAATCAAACGATGTCATGTCTGACGGCTGGTAATATATTAAAGCGTATCATAAACATGATGAGAAAGAGCGATAGATTTGAATTTAAGAATTACTAATTAATAATTAGTTAATACACTATTGGAAGCGAGATATATTATCATTATCAACACATTTCTTTAGTCGATTGCTGTTGAAACATATTAAGAACTAGATCTGAAATTCCATATGTTAGAGATTGGCCAAATGAAGATGCGTTTAGAAGAGTCTGAGGCAAGATTAGATTAGGAAGGTTTGATAATAGTTATAACTCCTTATTTATCAAAGTACACAAAACTTTCATATTCTAATTGTGCCGCTTTGTTTAATAGCTCATCAGCCAGTTCGTTTTCCATTTGTCTTTTCATAGATTTGGCTAATCTTTTGTAGAATTTTGCTTTAAGCAATGGTATTTCCTCAGGCTTTATCATATTCCTTGTGAGCGCGATTTCAATTGCCTTAGAGAAACCATCACTATCCACCCTTGCTTTTATTTGATTAAAATTGCTTGGGCCTATCCTCATCCTTGAAGCTTGATATTTCATAAAACTAGGTATTCTATATTTAGTTGGGATTAAGGGAGTATACTTGAAATTGGCCCCTAATGCAGACATCCTCATCCAGGCATGAAAATCTTCCGATGCTTTTTCGTTAGGGAAAGGGCACTGGTACGCAAAGTTGATACGTACCGCTGTAGATGAGGTTATATTTATAATCCCTGTTTCAGTTCCCATTTTTATCCAAATATCATTGCCTTCCATTGGATTTTGCAAATTAGATTCTAGGATTTCTAAAATTGGCGAGGAAATTTTTTCCACAGGTGTCAATCTGTTATTTTCGTCAATTACTTCAAAAGTCGAATAAACTACGTCAATATGAGGATTTTCAAATAATATTTTTTTAACAACTTCGAGTCTTTTTGGATGGGATATGTCATCTGAATCATTGAAGAGTATTATAGAATGACCACGTTCTAAAGCCTTAAGGACTCCTAAATTTCTACTGACTCCAGGACCAACATTTCGATCTAAAAAAATAACGTCAATTTTCTGGTCATATTTTTGCTTTAAATGGCTTAAATAATCACGGGTTTCTTCGCTAGGAGGCATGTCAACTACAATTATTGCATACCAATCTTGGTCAGTTTGTGAAAATAAACCTTCGACGGTCTGAACAATTAATCTTTTTCCATTTCTCCCCTCATATCTATCTTCATAATGAGGGATAATAAATGCACCTGAAAATTTTTTAATATTGTTTTTTTTAACATTCTAACTCTTAAGACATTCACATTGCTGCTAATAAGTTTAATTTAATTGTTTAGGGTCCCCAACTTAACTCCTTTCACCTCCTTAAGTTAATAAAGTTAGTATTGGATTTGATGATAGTATTATGCATGAACACAAAAGAATTAGTCATTTTTACACATGCTGCAGACTGCATGATCCATTTCTTACAAATATAAAATAGACATCAAATGCCTCAGTTCTATCCTTTAAATATTGCATTGCTCTTTCTACAACTATGCTGTTTTCGTTAGATGAATGTAGTATGTAGTATCCTAACGAGAAACATGCCTTCGATCGATATCCAATATATTTCATCTTTCTCTAAAGGCATTTATGAAACGCGTGAATTTTACAAACATAAATACCTACAACAGCAGACATCATTATTTCTTCCTTTTAGATAACATTTCATTTAGTATGGTCTTGAATCCCTCAATATAGTGACAAGTTGAGAAGTTATTTGTATCACTGATTATCTTAACTCGTTCTACCTTTGGCAACTGATTAAAAATATGTGTTATAATTTCGGCAGCTTGTTCTATTGTATTATAATGATACTTTTGTGGAACAAATTCTGATGGACCGCCTTCATTTGGAACCACAGTAATTAGTCCAGCAGCCATGGCTTCTATTACTGCGATGCCAAAATGCTCTCCTACCATTGGATGGAAATATACCCTTGATTCTTGCATAATAGAAAGAAGCTTGTCCAAGCTAGCATTAATTTCAAATATAATGTAGTCAGTCAAATCAAGATCTAGAACAAGCTGTTTAAGTTCAAAGTAATACTGAGAATAATAATAGTAAAGATTGCCAACAATTTTCATTGCTCTGCCGATGTTCTTATTTTTTAATATTTTCGCGAGCCTGATTGCATTTTCGATTTTCTTGTGAGGATCGATTCTTGATATTACAAGAATGATATCTTTTCTTTTATCATCCTCACCATTTGTCATTAACGCAACATTCCGAAAGGTCTTGATGTCTATTGGTGGACTGAGGATGTAAACGTCGTCTAATCCAAATGCATTAACTATTGCCTTGCGACTGAATTCAGAATTGGTAACCACTCTAGACTTTCTCATTAAATTCCAATATCCATATTTTAGTATATCAAAACATTCTTTTTTTGTTCTTCTTTGTTTGTTGTTGAACTGAAGATTGGATTTGCAATTTTGTAGATTGCTGATAGCATTATCTTCATAGTCATTATTATTATCTGAAAAAAAATTTGACTCTTTTATTGTTCTCATACCAAGATCTGTTTTTAGGTAATCGATATTTTCAGACTCTATGTGATATTTTGTGGAGGGAAAGTGGCAATAAGTTAGAGCATTTTCTTTTATAAAAGATGAATGGTAATAAGGAGCTGCGTCACCATTTGTGTTTATTGTAATATCATAATTGTAATCTTTATGATCTTCTTGATGTCGTTGTTGTTGCAGTCGAAGTTCTTCTATTATATTTACGACATTAATTTTGTCTATCTTTTCCATAACTGAAACAAGATTTTTGCCATATGTATTTTTGAGTTTTGATAAGTCCGGATTTGTAAGCGTTGTAAGAGTGATGTCTTCTATTCCCATTTCTAATAGTGCCTGCATAGTAACAAGTGATAGTCTTTCGGCACCTCCACAGGGATTAAAATCTCCATGTATAAAATTTACTTTCATTAATGAAACCTCGTTTCTTGGAAGTAATCGTGGACAGGCTGCCTGCTAAGTCAAAAACCCTGTCAATATTTATTTCGATCATTTTCTCTCTGTTCATTGATTTACAAAGTATTTAGTTGTGCACATGAAATAAATTATGAAATCCTTTGTACATAATTCTATATTATATTACTCCAATGTTATTTTTAGTAGGCTTTAGAATTACCGTAATTCTATATTTTTACTCGTATGTAATGCTCGGAAAGTGTAATTGTGTCAATCTCTTATATCTAAGGATTTATTCTATTATTAGAACATTCAAACATCATTGGCTAGTGTGTTGTGAGACAATACAATGCAACCTCGAACGATTATTATTAAACATTATTATGATATATTGTGGTGTTCAAAATGAAAATATTTGTGATAAGTAGCCCCAATTTACCTACTCCACCTCCCGATTATTTTCATTGCAGGGCTTGAAGATCGAATGGAGGCTTGGAGGCCGTCGTTGCATGGGTTTCCAAAAATGCCGCCTGTAAATCTCATGATGTGACTTTAATATCGGCTAGATGTTCTCCTGCAGGTGAAGGACGAGTAGGACTGCCGTCTAACTTAAAAATAATAGAAACGATAGAACCTTCTTGGGGAGGAACGGCTGCTGAAGAAGCACACTATTTCATGTACAAAGAACTGCTAGAAAAAGAATATGGAAGTGGGGATGGAATAGTGTGGGATAATACATGGCATTGTTTTTCATATCTGTCTACAAAGAAGTTTCCAAAGATGAAAATAATTCATACTAATCATGGTGTGGTAGAGTGGCAAAAAGTTCCGGTTAAACAGTTGCGATCTCCTAGATATATTGGACTATCGAGGCTTCATGCTAAATACATGTCGTCCGTCCTTAAAATATCAGTTAGATATGTCCATCACGGAATCGCTCTACCTCCGATAGAAGAAACAAAAAATCGTACTAAGAATGAAAACGGAGACTATCTTCTCTCAATAAATAGAATAGTCAGAGAAAAAGGAATTGAAGACTCAATAGATTTAGCTGTGAGAACAAGAAACAGTATAAAAATAGCTGGTGATGATATACACGTTCCAGATCTGTCATATGTACAAAAGATAAGAGAAAAATGTCAAAATAGCAATGGCTTGGCAGAGTATTTTGGACTCGTAGACAATAAAACAAAGATAGAGTTAATTAAGAATTGTAAAGCTGTTATTGCATGCCCAAAACCTACCTGGATCGAGGCCTTTGGACTTTATGCTATACAAGCGAATGCCTATGGTAAACCGGTACTCGCTCTAGCTAATGGAGGACTAAACGATATAATTGTAAATCAGACTAATGGTTTTCTAGCTAAAACTCCTCGGGAGTTAGAAGGATATGTCGACAAGATTTATGAATGTTCGCCAGAATCCTGTAGAGGCAGAGTTGAAAATCTATTTACAGACGAAATAATGACGAAGAATTATCTTCAAATTTTCGAGAAGGTAATGGAAGATGATCCTGCTTTCAGATGGTAGTAGAATAGGTAGTTGTTTTACTACCATTATGTATGGATTACTCATTCTTAAATTGATTGCAAAAACTTAGAATATGCCGAACAGTAGTTACATCTTTCCTATGCGAGAGATATATAATATATGGAGGCCATGAGGCTTGAGTTCAATAAATGACCTATGCCATCTATTATAGATGAGTTGCTGATGCTTCATCTGGTTCTAGTTCTTTACTCGTTCTCTTAAACTAAATTTCATACTGTCGCATTGTTAGTGTTCCTATTACCGCATACAACAGCTTCAAGAATGCAAGTATGTGATTCGTTTATCATTCTCCCTAATGGTTTTAGCATACTAAGTGTTTGGTTAATGGTCCTATCTATTGTAATTTTTTCTTGTGGTGTAGGGTAGTGAGATTCTCCTTTGCCTACAACTAGTTTCAGCATTGGCTGCATGCTATGCTGGTTAACTGCAGCAAGAGTAAGGTTACTCGCTGACAATTGTAGTTGTGAACCGGATTTTGGCTGTTGTTGTACCGGGCCAAGACTTGCTACTACAATTGCTATTGTTGCTACTACTAGAGTGACTCCTATCGTTGTGTGGTTCATATCTTTAATTCTATTAGTTAGAATCTATATATTTGAAATACGCATATTATTCCATTATTTTTCTTTTGAATTAAAAAATAGATATTGTTATTATAATTCTTAATAGGTCAAAGGATATTAATCTAATTCTAGAATTAGATATTATGATTTGTTAATAACTAATGATTATTAGAAGGATATGATTTACTGGCTATGTAGAAACCATGCTATACAGTCAAAGCTTTGTAACAGTACAATAATACCAATGATTTATTGAAAGAATCAAAGTATGTTAGACTGGCTGACACCATGTTCCGTATTCTGAGTAGGTCTAGGATACCCGTATTTCTACATAAGAAGAGTAATCATATATTTACGGTAAGGCAGCACATAGTTTTACTTGTATTAAGGCAATATGAAAACAAAAGCTATCATGTGTTTGTAGAATGGCTGTTTGAAGCATATTATCTCAGAATGTTTATGCAGTTATCAAATATTCCCGATTATACTACTCTTCAGAAGTTTGCTGCTAGGGTAAGCGGCACTATATTGGAGAAGATAATTTCCTCATTCATATTATTAATTAGAAACATCAGAAAAATATTTACTGGAATAGATTCGTCTGGATTTAAGTCAACCCATTCATCACAGTACTATGCTGAAAGAACTAGACTAAGAAAGAAATGGATAAAGTTGTCTATTGGGGCTGATATACTAAAGCAGATAATATCGGAAATCAAGCCGCTATCCGTAGCAGTAGCTGACAAGGGTTATGACAGTGAGGAGACTCATGTTTTAGTGAGAGAGGATCTAAAAGCATACTGCATTATTCCTCCTAGATACGCGCATATTCCTATATGGAAGACACATGGCAGATAATATAGAAAGCAGATGAAACGAGAGTATCCCATATTATTGTACAATCAACGTAACAAGGATGAAACCATAATATCTGTCATAAAGAGACTGTTTGGAGAATATATTACTTCAAGGCTAGTTAGAACACAAAACAGGGAACTATTGTTCAGGTGTATTGCCTATAACGTGCATAGACTAACAAATCTTGTCATTCTTGTGATGATTTCTACTTAGCCGATTTACTCTTAGGTTTAATAGTGATATACGATATCTTCTAATCGAGAGGATTGCTGAAGAGGTTATAGACAGGATTTTAGCTCTAAGAATAGTCTTAGAGCGTCTTTGACAGTGTGGTACTACAGATATGACAATGCGTCCTACTCTAAGTATCTTTCCTCATAATGAGCGAACTAAAGTTATCTAGATTAAATTACATGTCATGTCATTTTGACACAATTTACCAAGAGGTAACTCTAAAGAGAGTTATTGCAAATTATTAAACGTCAATCTTGTTGTTTTATTACTTTGCTGAAAATCCAAATAAAACACAGTAAAACTCGATACTCTTTATTATAATAAATTATTGAAGTAGAGACGTCAAGAAGAACTATTCTAGGCATTAGTGCATTTAATGATACGTTAACACGGTTTTACGAGGGTTCAAAAGGTTTTACTCTTATAGGCTACAATAATAGCAATGAACCATCAGTAGATGTTGAAATAAGCAAAGGTGTCTTTCTACAAATATTGCAAGTACTACAGAAATTATAAAATCTAGTCTAATCATGGTTTTATTCTTTCATTTCAT
The DNA here is from genome assembly GCA_019246625.1 of Nitrososphaeraceae archaeon. Lineage (GTDB taxonomy): Archaea > Thermoproteota > Nitrososphaeria > Nitrososphaerales > Nitrososphaeraceae > Nitrososphaera_A. The sequence continues at coordinate 6,129 of JAFAQB010000450.1, read as the reverse complement.
TTCATCGACCATTGCAGCATGGACTAAACAGAGTCTAAACCTTTTTTGTCCTTGATTCTAATATGATCTTATTTGTTTACTATCTTTCACTATTGGTCCTGATGAACAGTAATATGAAAATAGGGAAGGCTAATGCATTTTGAGGGCCATGTTATAAAAGAAAATACCTTTGATCTTGCAAAAGGTTTTGGCTGATTCTTTATGGGGGGTGGTCGATTGGCGTATCTATCCGTATAATATCCTAAAGCTAAAGGGAAAATCATAAATCCTTGCGCATTGCGCTGCTAAATGAAAAACTATTAACTCTAGAGCCGACACTGGGTATACAGTTTAATGACAAAACCATTTAAAGAGGCTTTTTACAAGCAGATCCTCCTTTTTGACGGTGCAATGGGAACAGAAATTCAGAAACTGAGCCCAAAGTTAGAAGACTTTGCAGATAAAAGGGACGGTTTTAATGATGGTTTAATTCTTAGCAGACCAGAGTGGATTAAGCAAATCCACGTAAATTATCTAAAAGCTGGAGCAGACTGTATTGAAACAAATACTTTCGGCAGCAACAAGTTAAAACTTGGAGAATATGGATATGGTGACAAAACAGTTGAGTTTAACAAAAAAGCCGCTGAACTTGCAAGAGAGGCTTGCAATTTATTTATGGATAAGCCAAGGTATGTGATAGGTTCTATGGGTCCAACAGGCTATCTGCCAAGTTCAGACGATCCAGATCTGGGCCAAAAGTCACTTGATGAAATAAAGGAAGCGTTCGTATTGCAGGCTGAAGGGTTGATTTTAGGAGGCGTCGACGCGCTATTGATCGAAACCAGTCAAGATATACTTGAAGTTAAACTCGCAATCGATGCTTCTCATGATGCAATACGAAAAGTAGGTCGCGGGATTCCAATTATTGCCAACGTTACGTTGGACCAATATGGAAAAATGCTACTTGGAACGAATATTCAGTCTGCATATACCACAGTATGTGATATGAGTATTGATGTATTCGGCTTAAACTGCTCCACTGGACCTGTGGAAATGACTCCCAGCGTGAGATGGCTAAGTGAACAAGATGAATTGCCAATACTAGTTATGCCCAATGCTGGCATGCCTCAAAATGAGGACGGCAAAGCAGTATATAAAATGACAGCTGAAGAAATAGCAGAAAAACTAGAGGATTTTGTCCAAAGTTATAAAAATATACGCATAATCGGAGGATGTTGCGGAACTAATCCTTCACATATAGCTGAACTGCGCAAAATGTTAGATAGACAAAAACAACCGTAACATTTTAGATAGGTTTAGGTGACAAGAGTCTAACACTTAATGAAGACTGTACCTCGAATTAGTTCAGCATTGAAGGCATTAGACATGAGGCAGGAACCTCCACCATTAATAATTGGTGAGCGCCTCAATACCCAGGGGTCTAGGAAGGCAAAAGAGATGGTACTCGCCAACGATTATGATGGGCTTGTTAACTTAGCTAGAAAACAAGTGGAAGATGGCGCTCATTGCCTTGACGTCTGTGTAGCTACTACTGAACGGTCCGACGAACTCGACTTCATGAGAAAGCTGGTAAAGCGTTTAAGTTTGGAGATAGATGCTCCACTTGTTATCGATTCTACAGACCCCAAAGTGATTGAGGCTGCGCTAAAGCAAATCCCAGGCAAACCTATAATCAACTCGATCAACCTCGAAGGTGACGGGTCGAGATTTCATTCGCTTGCTCCTTTGATGGTGAAATATGGCGTTCCTGCTATCGCAATGTGCATAGGACCCAAGGGCATGGCAAAGACCATCGAAGAGAAGATCGCGACTGCAGAGTTGCTCTTTGAAACAGGTAAGAAGTATGACCTTCAACCATGGCAGTTTATTTTCGATGTTCTTACTTTCACTCTGGCAACAGGTGAACCTGAATTCTCAGACTCCGCAAAATCTACCATTGAGAGCATACGCATAGTAAAGGAAAAAGTTCAAGGTTGTTTTACAACACTTGGTTTAAGCAACGTTAGTTTTGGTCTACCTGTACATGCTAGAAAGATAGTTAATTCTGTATTTTTTTATCATGCTGTCAAAGCTGGACTTGACACAGTAATTATTAACGCAAAAGATATTATTCCATATGCAGAGATTGATAGTGTACAGCGAAAACTAGCAGAAGATCTTATTTTCAATACTCATGCTAATGCACTTGCTGAACTGATCACTTATTTCGAAGACTTAAAGTCATTGCCTACTGCTTCCACTGCTAAAAGATTATATGTAGATCCAAGCTGGCCTGCAGATAAGCGATGTTATTTTAGAATCGTTAACAGGATCAAGGAGGGAATAGAAGATGACGTCGTAGCTGCAATAGCAGATAGGGTCCCAGAAAATGTCAATCTTAAGGGAATTAGAAAAGATATGGATAGGCTGATACTTGAAGCTCCGAAGCAAGATGCTCACAACGCCGCTGTTCAAACATTAAATGATACTCTGCTACCGGCAATGAAAGAAGTCGGTGATAAATTCGGATCGGGTGAACTTATTCTTCCTTTTGTATTAAAATCAGCGGAGTGCATGAAGGCTGCAGTTGCTGAACTTGAAAAATACCTGATAAGAAAAGAAGGGGTTAGTAAGGGCAAGGTAGTACTGTGTACCGTACTAGGAGATGTACATGATATAGGCAAGAATCTCGTAAGGACTATTTTCATAAACAATGGATATACGGTATATGACCTCGGCAAACAGGTTCCATTGCAAACAATACTTGAAAAAATTAATGAAGTTAACGCAGATGTGGTAGGCCTTTCCGCATTGCTTGTGTCAACTTCAAAACAAATGCAGTATTTTGTCGAACACGCAAAACAAAATAATATAAAAATTCCTGTATTATGTGGAGGTGCAGCTATTAACAGTAATTATATAAATCGAATTGCGAAAGGTAGAGGTATTTATAGTCCTGGAGTGTTCTACTGCAAAACTGCATTTGATGGATTAACGGTTATAAATAAACTTATGTCAAAAGAAAGGGTTGAGTTTATTTCAAAGTGGCGACAGAAACTAGAGCAGTGGGAGGAGAAAAAGCCAACTCTAGCGGAGCCTCTAAGTCTACCGCATAGTAATGTAAAGCCAGTTCCACCTCCTACTCCACCACATACTAACAAACAGATAAGATTAGAACCTGAACAAATTGATCTCAATAAGATATGGAATTTTATTAATAAAAAATCCCTATTTGTTCTTTCTTGGGGCATCCGTGGGAAAAATGTCAAACCTTTCAGCAAAGAAAATGAGGAGCATTTTGAAATATGGAAAGAAAAGGTGATTAAAGAAAAATTATTTGAACCAAGAGCAGTTTACGGGTATTTCAGATGTCATAATATCGATGGAAAGTTAGTAGTAGATTTAGCAGAAGATGACGGACGTGTTGTCTTTGATTTTCCAAGGTCCTCAAAAGGAAAACACTTGTGCTTGACAGATTATTTTGGAGAGGATGATGTAGTGTCTTTTCAAGCAGTCACTGTAGGCGATAAGGTAACAGAGGTAATAGACTATTGGAACAAAGATGACAGGTACACCGATGCATATTATTTGCATGGGTTAGCCGTGGAGACTGCTGAAGCATTAGCAGAGTGGGTTAATTTGAAGATAAAGAATGAGCTTAACATCGGCATCAAACGTGGTCTCAGATATAGTTGGGGGTACCCTAGCTGTCCCGATATATCTCAGCATCATCTGGTCTGGAAGCTATTGGATCCTACCAAGTCAGGTATGAGATTAACTGACTCTGGACAAATAATACCTGATCAGTCAACTGCAGCAATCATAGTACATCACCCTGATGCAGAATACTTCGTGTTGTAATTGATGTGGTACACCATAACCTTAATTTTTCCATAACAGTCCTAACCAAACGAAATATTACTATATAGAAAGTTACTATATATATTATTCATTTTAGATTAAGAGTGTGAGCATTATATATAATGACCATTTATGGATTTGCTTTAGCATGCGCAATAGATGAATCTCCGCCATATTTCACTTACTCTGATCATACGATGTTGATTATACAATCAAAAGATCATGCAAAGTCTCAAATAGATGACTTTCAGTATATTGAACCTTTTATAGAAGCGTTAATTTCACACGAATCTATTCATGTCGTTATAAAAGATTTGGAAGGCGCAAACACCTCTGACTCTTTGGATGATGTGGAAATAATTGTAGAGCGGCACAGGGCAAAGTTTCAAGTGACTTTGAACAATATGCTATTCGCAAAAGACATGTCGGGAATAGTTACTCCATAGTTATCATAGCTTTAACCACAAATAATATATTTGTAATATATATTCCTACCATCTATAGCTATTATGCAATTGGCTAATCGCCAGGATTACTTTGAACGAGCACATGAAGAAATATGTGTGTTACGAGCGTAACACACATTTTTTTATGATGCTTGTATCTACTTTACGTCTTCATCCACTTCGGGATAATGTGTAGTCGTCTCGTCTACTTTTATTGTAACTTTGTACCATTTGTCATTGTGTCTGAACATATGCGCAGAGGCCTTTTTGTTGCTTGCAGAACCATAGCCACTTATCCTTTCGCTCAACCTAGATCTTAGTTTGTCAACTTGATATTGAGCAATCATCATATTGCCAACAATATTTTCAAGTTCCATATCCCTTTCCTCATTAATATATTGAGCCTTATCATTGCTATCCGTATTCGAAATTTTTCTGTTATTATTAATCTGTATTTTCAATATGCATCCTGCCTTCCATTTTCTAATGAATTTCGTCTGTATGGTACGCCAGATTCAACAGAGGACGATAGGATTGCGTCACATACCGATACTCTTTCTACATCATATCCCTTCTCTTTGTGTTCAACAACAATGCCCATTTGATAATATCCAGAAATATAACTATAATAATAGATAAGTAAAATTCTTAACTAATAAAATAAAAGCTATCGTATAGGTAATAATAATAGATTGTCTCAATTTATTTCATATTTTACAAACATGCAAAGTGGACAAAGTTAAATTAATAAACTTTAAAAAGCAGATCGCGAGGAGTTTAACTATTTTTCTTCCTGCAATCTTTATTGGTATATTCACGGCACTTTTCTTGACTATGTCTCCAGCTGCCATTATTAAAGATTTCACGATGTTTCATATCATCTCTATCAACTATGATTCGCTCATGGCCATTCTTGGGGTTGGTAGCAACAAATCTATTTGACTGACCGCTATTATTTCTCATGAAGATATAGCATAAACCTTACATAAGAACTATTTGGATTTAGCATTCATGTATAGAATTTTTACAAGCCTTTAATATTAATATCTATCCTGCAAACCTTTATTCAAATAACTCACAATAAAATGGGACTCTGATGCAACTTGTTGTTTATATGATGAAGATGATTCTATGATGTAATTTGGCATGACAGGAACATTATATCTTTATTTCAAACATTTGGACTTGCAGTTATTGTTATTTGATTCACTCTTTATATCGTCTCTATTCTTAATTGGTTTGTAGATGAGTGCGTTGTTTGTATCTAAGTTAGGAGATGCTTCTTTTCCAAATGCTTCATAATAATAATAATTAGCACTTGCTGTCAAGAAATAAATCTTAACTTTATTATTATCTATCTATATTTTTTCATACAATTCAAAACTCCTTATTAACGTAATACTAAATCATACATTCCTGCCTTGAAATCCCGTAATGGCAAAAGGGATCAGCAAACGAATAGACTTTAAATCAGTCATTCTACAACACTACATTAACGTAAAATTAACGTCATCTTCATCGTCTACTATCAGAATTCTTTTGGTTGTCTGTATGGCTGTGACAGCCTTGAATATTGGCATCGCTGCTGGTTCTTCTTATTATGGTGCTCACTATGACATTGGACTTCTGAAAACTACTTTATTTTTTCTTTACGGTGTTTTTACAATATTAAATCTTTCGATAGGTAAATCGGTCTTGTTAAGTTAGCGACGTAACTGCTAAAGCTCAGTTAGAGCGTTAATAATGCATTAATGTTTGAACGTAATAGAACCAAGCCATTTCTTATATAAGATACGCATTGTATCTTTATTTTCTAGGATTAATTAAGCCTTAGAAGTACATC
>JAFAQB010000435.1 GCA_019246625.1 Nitrososphaeraceae archaeon | reverse complement strand
AAAATCCAATGCATCTAGCTTCTCTGAAAACATTTGCTAATGTGATTACTGCATCAGTCAGAATACTTTTACTATAAATGTTCTTTGACATCTTAGACTCAGTAAAGTACATTGTTACTGGTACATATTGAATCTACATTGTCAGGTGCATGAATTTTTCTTGAAACTATGATATCAAGCTTTACCATTGAGTATAGATGATAGCATATCGCCAATGACTACTACTCCACATGGAATGGCTAAAATGACAGCCTCTGATGATAGTATTGACAATTTTCAAATATAACATCTGAAAGTTGAAAATCCTAGTATGGGTTTGAGTTAGTGATGACCTGATAGTAAGACTATCAAAAATTACTAAAGGATTTAAATTATCTAATCTTTATAGTAAAATGAAAACCGTAGCGTTATTGTACTCAGACGCAATCTCATTAAATAGTAGACCTATTTTGGTATTCCTTCAGCTAGCTCTATATAGAGTGCTTGTAAATTGTATCCCAAAACAACAACTCATAATCAAGAATTAGTCTGGCTGCTCTTTGTATTACCCTTTCCTTTTGAGCAAGATTAAATCTTGTTATCAAATTATTTGATTTTCCAATAAACTTTTCAGGTAATGGTGCGGCAAATTGATCCAAAAAGATACAGGATCTTTCTGTAAACCCATAATTCTTTTTTAAAAAAGAACTTATTTTACTGCAATTTGCTCCCCAAATCGGAAAGTCAACAAGTATGGCTGCCAGTATTTCTGCATCTGAACCATAAACAGCAAGCTTTGTAAGGTAGTTAGTATACGCATGACATCCTGCTAGCGGCTCATATAATTCTATTTTATTATCGCTATCACTAATAATATTGTTAATACCTAATTCTTCTGCCATAGGAGCTAGATTTTCTAAAGCTTTGACTTCGGCAGAAAGACAATCAGTGAATAATTCGGTAGCTGCATCATCTGAGGCCTTTGATATCATGAGTGCAAAGTTTCTTCTATCATTTTTAATTATATGATATTGCTCATATACTAAAATTTGGAGTTTTTCCTTGCTTATCTGTTTCTTTTCTAGTGCTGATAGATATTGATGATTAAGAATAGCATCAATGGTCTTGGAATAATTATTTTCTATTTTCTGAAGAAAATTATTATTATTATTATGATGCTTACTACTATGCAGAATCATGTAGTTATGAGGAATTCTCTGACACTTTATATTTTGATAACCTAGATGCATAGCATGATATTCTATGCTTACATTCGCAGACGAACTTAAGCAATCATCCATAGAAACATGGCAAAGGATTCTAAATAATAGATTTGTAGTCGAAATCTATAACGATATTCTACATTATAGACAATATATAATGGAGCAAGCGCTATGGCAACAAAGTTAGTCAAGGACAGAAAATTGTCAGCTAAAGTAAAAGCAATTCTAGAAGAAGAAAAGAAGCACCTTCAGCTTTGCACTAGACTGGCTAAACAATAGCAGTAGAATAATATCATCTTACTCTCTTTCTCAAGCCTAGCTCATAAGCAATGTAATAGTCTTCTTATTTTTAGCTTCTCGGATCTCTATGTCTTAGAGTAGATAAACTGACCAGAATATGGTGCTCACTATCTGATAGTCTATCCGGATCTAACGGTGCTAAGGCAATTGTATAGAAAATACATCAAAACACAATTACAAGATAAAGACAAAATTGTTCTTATGCTGCCACACTATAAGACGGCTGATAACATTAGAAAGATTCTATTTGCTAATGTATTTTGTGATGTTTTAAATTGACCTTGCATCCGTGAACAGATATTTTATTCCATTTTTTAATTCTATGATCTAGTAGAATGGAAGGATATTTATTCAAATATTATATTGTCTATTCGATAGGCTTATTGATTTCCTATGTTATAATATTGTAGATGGTTTGAAAAACAGAAATTAAAGATAATACCATGATATTTATATGATTCTCTTCAATGTTTTCAGACAAAATTGAAGATTGTTAGTTACTGCTCAAGGTCTTCTATATTATGTCTTGTTGCAGATTTACAAAATGCATATAATTTCATTAGACCAACTTTATATTATCTGATCAGATAGAGCCATCAAATGAGTTCTAAGCTAGAACGCCATGAATCAAAGATGGAAGAAATAATCTCGATAGCAGACGAGCTAAAGATAGAAAACGATTCTCTTTTAGCCACAAATGAGAAACTTAGATTAAAGATCGAAGATGTAATAAATCATCGAAATAAGAAGACTTCCTTGTCATCATCAAAACATGAACTTGAAATATTTAAAGAGCTTGTATTAACCAACGAAAAATTTGCTGCTATTGATAAACAACTTATTTTATTTAATGAACAGAGCAGCAAAAAAGAGCAGCAGCAACACAACATCATAATGCAAGCTGATACTATCAAGATAACTGCATACGAACTAAAAACACTGACCCAGGCTATCCTTGGGTATTCTGGATTATTACAAATGGACTTTGAACAGTATAATAATAATGATGATAGTATGCTTAATAACAATACATTCCAAAAGGTTCTACAGGTGATAGTCAGGAGTGCAAATGAACTTCAGAAATTAATAAACGAAATATTTAATGCTGCTGACAAAACTGAAAGTCAAACGTTAATGGATCTTAAAGAAAGATCTAACACCTAGAATGTTATTCCAAGTGGAAACAGAATTTGAATTAAAAATCCAAATCTATTTCTTAATTGCCTGAAGAACTGGTAACACACTAGGATAGTTCTTTCTCTTGATATATGCGTCATTAAACATCGTTTTATGTTGGGTTCACAGGATATCCACAACCAGTGATCTTTACCATCAATCTGAATTAGTGTTTCGTCTACAAATGTTTCCTTAACCCTATGTTTGTGTATTCTAAAGCAGTCAGCAACATTTGTGCTCTTTTGAAACCCGCTTCCATATAGATATATGCGATCGGACAGAAGTAAGCTAGCTCTAAGACTTACCCACTATTGTAACTATAGTATATAGCAAAAAAAGAAATAGTTCGAAAGACAAGCCCAAAGCAGAAAATGTAGAATCTAAAGAGGGCTCAAATGTTCAATAGCGTGACCTAAAAGCTGGCTAGATAATCAGCTCGTTGAGTTTTTAGCTTCTTTATCACTGCCTAAGCAACTGCTCGAGGCCTACTCGGATTCTGTCCAGTAATAAGACGTCCATCCTCAATTACGTGAACTTCAAATGGTTTGTTAGCTTTACTATACTTTCAGTAAAGAACATGGTACTGGATGTTTACCACCACCATCTGTGTTTGATATTTCATAACTCATTCTAAATGAACGTACTAAAGTTGACATTTGAAAAACGGGCTTAAATTCAAATGATTTGACCATTTTATTTACAGAAAATGATTTAATAATAATAAATATTCCAGTCAATATGTCGACCGGATATTGTTAACTGTTATTCGTTGCTGTTGCTATCGATTTGTTCTTTGACAAATTTCGTACTGCAGCATGGAAAGGATTATTTTTGCGTATGTCTTATTGTGCTGCTAAGTAAGAGAGGGAAAAATATGGATTGCGTAGCAGGTGAGGCTCTAAGGGCACAAATTCTTTATACACTGTTTGTAAAACTTGTAGCAACATATAAAAAAGAACCAAAAAACACAGAAAAGATTGAGTCTCTGATAGATCATATAAGGATACTTGGTGGCAAAGATATAGTTTAGGTAACTGAATATCGTAAATAATTTAACGAATTGATTTCGTAGATGACTTCAGAAGCAAAGTTGTCTCTACATAGTTAAGCTAAACCAAATACCAAATACGTAAAAAAGAGCCATCTCTGAAGAATCATCTCATTATGCATATCTATAAACAGATTCATTCAACGCATCACATGTTCTAGTCTACACTTATTTTTTTCTACAATGGAAATAGTCAAAATATTCAGTTCTATCTTTAACACATTGGATTGCTCTTTATGTAATGCTTTTCTCAGAAGAATGTAAATGATGTTTCAATTTTAAAAATTTGATTGATTATGTATATATTTATCCAACTCTGTTTATTCATTCTTATAGAAGTCAATAGGCTTATCTACTCTGTTAGCTATTCCATAGATGAATATCCCAAATCCTACCATTCCAATAACGGCAAATACTATTTCTAGACTCTCAGGTGATATATTTTTAATCACAATAGGAGTAGTATAGGGCAATTTTCCGCCTCCAGTTACTTCCTCATTTAAGTATTGTGAGCCAAAATATATCACACCAGCAAAACCCATCACCGCTATCACTATGCCTAAAACGATGATGATCCATTTTCGCTTAAGAATCGAGGAAAGAGAAGACGAAGTTATTTTACTACTAGTAGAAAAAATAACAACAGAAAAATGGCAACAATTGCTTATGCTTTCAAATCCATCCTTACTGCAATTGATTGCAATTGAATACTCACCGTATAAATGCTTTGTAAATCAACAGACGATCAAAAAATATATGACCAACGAAAAAAGAGACTTGGCCTCACCATACGAAGAGACAAGAGAAGAAGTCGCAAGAAAAGATAGAGTCATAAAAGAGCATCGATAGGATAATTAAAAAAGTGCATTACTCCTCATCCATAAATCATCCATAATTTTATTTTGATTACTTTGGATAATTCTACAACTACCATTGCAGTAGCTGCATATTCTTCAGCATTGAATGCATTATATAATTTAATACAATTTTCTAATAATATAAAAAACATCTAATTAACGCAATGATACAGCAGCAACAATACGAGCAACACCAACAACAACATATAGCTGAAACTGTTTTAGTGATGCAATCGGGTGGTTCTCTTGGTGCCTATGAATGCGGAGTATACAAAACTTTAGCTAGACATAATATCGGGTTTGATGTAATCTCTGGTTCCTCAATTGGTTCTGTTAATTCAACAATAATAGCAGCTAGCCTCAGGAATCTAGATACGGAGAATTCTGATAGACACGAATCTCTTATAGAATCTGCAAAGAAACTTGAGGATTTTTGGCTGCATTCTGCAGATAACCTCACACCGGCGTTTTTGCCATTCAAGGTAAGATCCCTGGTATCTGCAGCAAATACTTTCATATTTGGCCATCCTAATGCTTTTATACCAATATGGTTTTACCCAGGTGGACCATTACTTCATAATGCATTTACTTCACCCTATCTATATGACACTACGAGATTTAGAGAAATATTAGACAAAACAATCAATTTTGAGAGTCTAAGGAAAAAAGAAGATAATAACAACAAGAGTTCTCCAGTTACACCCAGATTAATATTGACATGCACTGATATACAGAAATCAGAGCAAGTTATTTTCGATAGCAACAACATGGACATAACCTCAGAACATGTATCCGCATGTATAGCCTATCCATTTTACGGATTGAAGTGGACAAGGATAAATAACAAGTATTTGTGGGATGGCGCTTTGCTTAATGACACCCCAATAAAGGCCGTTATGAAATCTTCGCCGTTTAGAGAAAAAAAGATAATAGTTAGCGACACGTTTCCTCGCCGTCAAGAAAACAAGCTTCCAAATAACTTTGCCGAAGCATGGCACAGAGCAAGAGATATTCTGTTTGTAGACAAATCAACTAATGAGCTAGATGCATCTAACAGACTAAAAGAAATATTTTCACTTGTCGATGAATTACATGGTATTGTATCTAGTGCAAAAATAGAAGATGAAAATTTGAAAAAGAAGGTTAAGGAAATTGAAAAAGTCTATAACAAGATCATAAATAAACGTGGCTATATTATAAATGAATTAATATCAATAAAGAGAAACGAAGATGAAAAGTCGGAACATTTTCTTTTAGAGGATTGGGATTTTTCATCAGCTACAATCAAGGAACTCATAAGCCAGGGAGAAGAGGATGCTGAAAGAACAATGCAAGTATCAAAAGAGACAAGAAGAATTCAATAAATACAATTTGAAGTGTTTCCCTTTTTTCCTTCTATATAGCAATACCGAACAAAGAGAAAATGGGCTTTCGAGACTTGAGAGAAACGAAGGAGTTAAATGCTACTACCGCTACTATTAAATCCCGAAAAACTCAAATCTCTGTTTACGATTCATTAATTTGTAGATACTCACGTCGTCCGCTCTCATCTTTTCCCAAACCTTGCTTGGACCAGCTGTCTCTGGATCTGTGACCTGCAGATCATTTAAGACCTTGACAACCCCTGGAATATTCCAGACTTCTCGACCTATTGACCGTCTTTGTTCATAGGTGTTGACATGGCCAATTAGGATAACCACACCATCCTTTACATTAAGCATTATATCGGAACTCATCATACCATTTTTCTGCAAATGTTTTAGTATCTTATTTTTTAGCTCCTCATCATTTATGCGTCCAGCAAGCTCGTTAGAATCATAAGGATGATTGCCCCAATAGTATCCTGCATAATAGTCTTCTGACCTCTTCCTTTCAAGTTCGTTTTCATGATAAAACTTTGACATAATATAATATACGTAAAACTATTAGATAAATCTAACGATTAAATATGTTTATCATATGGCTTTAACGAAGACAACTTCAAACTTTATTATTCTACCATAGAAGAATGGACTTGTTCGTATATGACGAGACAAAGGTTCAGAATTTATTGGCTTTGCCTGTTTGGGTTTAATGGTTTATTTTGGCAAGTCAAGAAAAAGGAAAAGCAATGATATATGATACACAACGCCTGATTGAGATTTATCAAAAACTCACACAATTGTATTTCACAAACTCCTAATGGTAACATATTATCATTTTTCTACGACATTATATTATAATATCTAACCTTATTTACAACTCTTATAATTTTCACTTTTAACTCCTGTCAGCTGTAAAACCCTAATAGAGCTCATTTTAACTTGATTTAAGAAGTTGTTTTCCTCTAATATTATGCAGTTGTCTATCATCATTTAACAGACTGCTTAATGCCTTCTTGTATACCTCATAGATAATTCTCTCATTGGCATGGTTAACGACTACCTTTTCATAGGACCTAGCAGTATTTACAAGAAAGCGAGACAAATTTTCTGACATGTCATTAATTGCTTCCGGAGTTTGCTCAATATGATAAGAAGATAATGATGATGAAGAATCTTTTTTATTTAACGTAAGTAAAGAAACAACTGCTCTCGCTCTTTCAAGGCTGACAGGATAGAAGTAGCGAGCAATATTTTTGGGTAATGAATCCAAATCATACACGAATAAGTATGCCACAGAAGAGAAAAATATCTGCATTATCCTATGCATCTCGATTTCTTTCTTTGCTATAGTTACTAATTTTTTAGATCGAAGTATTTTCATATGATAATTAAGTGAGGGTCCTGTCAATCCTAATTCATTTGCTAAACCTGCTTGTGTCATAGGCTTTTGCCTAAGTAAATCCAGTATTGCTCTTCGCATAGGATCAACAAGTACCTTTGCAATTTTTACATCATCTACAATATACACCGCTTTCATAGGGTTATTTAATAAATACATAAATGATATTATTATTAAATATGTTGAATAAATCGATAAGCCTAATTAACTATTAGGCATATACATTGTTTGTATTCATTGAAGTTATTTGAAATTAATGCCAAATCTGAGGTGTATTATATACTTCATAAAATACTAAACCAATTTTTCTTCAATACACTATAAGTGATTTTGTTTGGCATAAATTCATAAATCTTGAGTACATCATTCTAAGAATTACGAAAAATTTCTCTAAATTCAAATATTATCAGCCATATCTAACCATTAAGTTTATCTAATCCATTTATATAATATTTGTATATTGAATACTTCATCATCTGCCACGACAACTAAACTGGAGCAAGACCAGCTCTTGCTAAGAATCAATGGAACACTTCCAGATATTGGGACATTAGGAAATGAGGAAAAGTCAGAAAGAGCAGCAGAAGTAAAACGGCATGGGATAAACACAAACACTTCTTGTTCTTTGTTCGCCAAAGTAGGAGAAACGAATCAAATCTTTCATTTGCTTGTTGATGTAGGTCAAGGAATATTAAAGAGTGTTGAAAAAAGTATTTCTGACCTTCGAATTGACACCTCGTCCTTATCATCGATTCTTCCTGAGGCTGTGTTGATCACTCATTCACATGAAGATCATATTAGTGAGTTACCGCTCTTAGCAGACAGAACTACAAATAAATCAAGAAATTTGAAGGTATACTGTACTTCAGAGTGCCGCGATCAGATCATAACAAAGTTTCCCAAAATAAATAGCAATAACCAAGTATCCTTTAATATAGTACAGCCAGACCAAACCTTCCAATTGGGTCCTTTTTCAATAATACCTATTTTAGCTGACCATGGCGAGAATTCACCAGCTGGATCTGTCATTTACGTAGTTAAACTAGCTAATCATAAAGTAATAATTGGATGGGATTTTCTTTCATTACCCAATGTAGATGAGAATTTATTATGGAATCCAGATTTGGCCATTTTAGGCACTCAAAGCTACAATCCCCATCCACAAACTGGAATGATCTCTGTTAGTGAAGCATTTGAACTCGTTAGGAGATGGAATGCAAAGGAATCTTATATAGTTCATTACAGGGGACTATCAGACTTTGAAGAAGCTACAAATCAATGGTTCAGAGGTCCTGTTAAAGCCATGACAACTAATGAGCTTCAAAAGATTATAGATTCACACCTTCAGATCATCGGAAGTGAGGGCAAATTCAAGATGACAGTAGCTCAAGAAGGAATGGTATGGGATAGTAATAAGAGTCTCGCACAAAGCATACAAGGAAAAGAAAAAGAACAATTACAAGAAGATTCTTCAGGTCAAAATGCTCCTCAATTCGTTGAAATCGAAAGTCTGCAGAACTATATTTTTAGAATTGAGAAGGAACGCAATGATGATAAATTGAAGCTTATGATAGAAGACAGGATTAATAGATTTAATTTAGAATTTGATAAGCCACGTATAGTTGAAAATGCTGTAGATAATAAGGATGTATTGATTGCTCAAGGTGTAAAGGGAATGCTCGCTAAAGGTCCAGACCTGAGAATTGAAATCATTCCTAGGCCTGAAGGTAGTGAATATTATATTAAGATAAGAGCCTTGAAGGGTAAGAAGAATGTATTCAATGACGATATATTGATAAACAATCGTGATACACAACGGCTAAAGAGATATATCAAAGAGAATTTCATGCCTAGTGTTTCAGCTGCCAATAAATGATGAGGATATAATAGTAGTTATTTGTATTTATAGATGAAAATTCAGATCAAAGGTGGATTGCATTAGCATAGATGGAAAATATGATCGGCTTTAAATTGGGATTCATAATTACATACGGAATATGATCGTGGATTTGACATCAAGATATATGCATTATCTTCTCTAGGATATTTGTTGGATTTACAAGAACATAGTCTTATTATAGCTGATAGTTAATAATAATTATACACTACACCTCACTTCATGTCCAATATGAATTTAGAGTAAATTCAAATGACACTAAACATGTATTCTATAGAAGAAGAGGACAATAGAATATGCAAATACAAAAACAAAAAGCTATAGCTATTCCCCTAATTTTCATAGGGGTGTTAATTCTGATTTTAGACTTTCTCTCTTATCAATCATTTCAACCTTTAGTGATAACAGATGAGAATTCAGTATTGATTCAAAAGGTAAGTTATATTTTTTATATGTTACTATTTAGTGGAGTAGTCTTGATAGCATTCGGATTCCTTAAGATGATTCAAGTATTTCACAAAGGAAATGATTATCAACCATCGCCAACAAATACTCTTCCACATTCTTTATCTAAAATAATTATTAGTATATTAAATGACAAGAAATATTTTCGATTTTTCTGGCCAGTAAGTATTGGTTATGCGGTATTTTATGCTACTATATCAGGTATGTTGATTTATCGAAGCGACAGCTTTTCATCTTTGTATGGAGTGACCATTCCCTCAATTACTATGATAACATATGGACCAATGGGTTATGTTCCCACGATGGCCGCTTACTTTACTGAACATATTGGACTGCTAATTATGCCAATAAATTTTTTTATTATCCTAATAGTTTCTGCATTAGTTGGATTTAACACGGTACTTTCTATATATGCATTTGATAATCGGCCGAAGAGATCTGCTGCTACCACAACTACTACTGCGCATTTTTTAGGTGCTATAGGAGTAACTACGAGCTTATTTGCAGCTTGTCCAACGTGTGCATCATTTTATTTATTTACAATCATGGCAGGATCTCTAGCGCCTACAGTAGCGGCTTTTACTGCAACTTTTTATGCTGTATTTATAGCTCTAAGCATTCCTTTGCTTATAGTCACTCCATTTCTAACTGCACTAAGTCTTCGTAGGGCATTGTTCAGTCAATGTTCATTGGACAAGAATGAAAAGAAGCAATAAAGCCAATATTAATTATATCAATACGGCAAATCACATATTGCGAATTACAAAATGTTAATTTCTGGTTAGTCCTTCCAATATCATGTAGAATAGCACGTATATACTTTCTTAGTATGTTAAAATAAAAAATCCTGAAATTTTATTAGCGCTTGTAAAAAATTAAAATGTAATGCCATTTAACCATTTCTTAGAGATGGTGTTGTGACTCGGTACTAACTATCCTAATTGTGCAATATATGATGTGGGTTCATTATATAGAATCTGTCGTCTTGTTTGAAAGGTAGTATGAAGGATCAAATATATCCTCCTACATTTCTGTTCGCATATTATATAACATACTATTTATTAAATCGTTAGATAAACTTAACGATTAGATTATTCAAACTAATACGATCATTTAGTCAGTTTTATAATTCTTCTAACTTCTCCAGAAACACCAGTATATGCAGCTGCCAAAGTTGCAATAAAATATAATAGCCTTCAATTATTGGTACCATGAGGTAGATATTGCCATAATAATATCAGGCTACTTTAATTGTAAAATCTGCAGATTCAGGTTTGATTGGATTAAAAAGTATTCCATACACTTGAACACTAATTGAATAGGCTCCAGAGCTTTGAAACGTATAAGGTATTGTAACGATGCCTTCTGCTGTGTGTAGTGGTTTTCCTGGCTGACCTGCTAGCTGTGAGGCTTGAAATATTTGTTTGCCGCTACTGTCTTTAATTACAACGTCATAGTCTATATGAGGTTGCACTGTATCAGTTCCTTTAGTCATAAAATGTATCTTAAATGAAGTCGGACCACTGTGTCCAACTGGTTGAGGAGAAGGTTGTAAGAGAATATCTAGAGCACCTCCACTTGTTGTTTTTTTCATATCGCCAGTACTTTGAGCATAAGTAACAGTTGATGATAATATTTGGATACTGAAAAAGCCTGCTGCCAGAACTAGTACTATAAGAAGTGATTTTTTTGAAATAGTATATAATTTATTCACTTATTAACTCACTCTTTCGTTTACCAGGCCATGATTGGACCAGATCTCTGCTTCGATAACCTGCAGATCATTTAATACCTTGACAACCCCATGAGTATTCAAAAGTTGTTGATCGATCAACCGTCTTTCTGCGTAGGTCTTTACATAGCCCTGTTAGAATAACCACGCCCTCTTTTACATATATTATCATATGGGATCCCATCATATTGTTCTTTCCTAAGTCTTCTAGTATGCTATATTTTAGCTGCTCGTCAGTTAAGTGTCCAGCAAGCTCATTAGAATCATAAGGATTATTGCCCCAATAGTATCCTGCATAATAGTCTTGTGACTTGTATTTTTTTCTGGCTTCCTTTTTATGATCAAATTCTGACATTAACAGAAGATTATATGTAAGACTATTAGATAAACCTAATGAATATATATATCTAGTTCATTGTTGAAGAATTGTTAGAGCGGTATTTTTGATGTTTTAGCGGTTGTTAATAATATAAACTAAAATAATTAATCGTAGGAATTACAATAACATAGACTAAATTCAAATAATATTAGATATATCTAACCGTTAAGTTTATCTATGTCATTTATGTAGTACTTATTGATGACATTGATCAAGGTTATGAATATAAATTCAAATCTTTATTTTAAGGAATTTACGTATATCACCTCATCATACAGTTTGGTAGTGAAAAATGTCAATATCTTACAAGTGGGGTGCTCAGATGTTTTGTTTTAAGCATCAAAATATTTCTTTAACTTTCGTTTCTTTTGGTGTTGTCACGTTATTATTGTTATTGACAACTTTCATGTCAGGTATTCTTCCTCGCTATACACTCTACCAAAAAGCATATGCAGATGGTTTGACTCAAGAGAATCTACCTCCAGCTACTGTAGGTAACAGACAAGCAAGTCTTTTCGTAAAGGTTAGCCCTCCTATTTTGGTTAGTACAAGCAAGCAGGATACATTCATGCAATTCAGATTGTTT
>JAFAQB010000414.1 GCA_019246625.1 Nitrososphaeraceae archaeon | reverse complement strand
TGAGGCTAACACTTGACATTCTCAAAACATTAACTGATTTTGACTTTGTGTTGGAAGTTACGGGTGATTATACTGGTACATTAACAGGAAGAGGAGCATCGCACGAACCTAGAGGAGGTCATACACATTAACATTACTATTGTTAGTACTGTATCGCATATAGCATAGTCTCCATGCTTATTTAATAAGGTCAATTATAAGACTCCCCGAACTGAAAACACACACATTGAAAGGACCTTCATCTAAAATAATAAGTTTGAAAACTAATGTCTCAAGAGATCTTCTGGATCAGCATTATGAAAATGTATAAAGAATTGCTACAAAGACATGGCAGCATTTTACATGTTAGATGCTTTAGAAGGCAAATTGCAAGGTAACTCATTCCTGGTACTTCATGTTTAGGAGCACCTGCTTTACCTCCTGTCTTCTCTACTACCATGGCTTTATGCTACCAACTGATGATATACCAATTAACATTAATTCGCTGACAGTTTGCTGCTGCTCCAGGCTTCAAGTCTTCTACTGCTGGCTCGCAAATATTACTTGATTGTGCGATAGGTGAACTTGCATTAGGAGTTCCTATTATTATTAGATTTGAAACAGCTTTATTGTTAGTATGAGCTATTTGCTAAAAATACTCTTGCATCCAATCCTCCCTTGATATGACCAACGGTGTTATTTGTTTAGGAGATCCTGTAGTCATATTTTTGAGAATCTGTTGAACCTGCGTGTTTAATTCTTTGATATGACGTCATCATCAAGTCAGAGCTAGGCGCAACTTCTACGAACCGAATTTATGCCGATAAATCCAAAATACGTTCAAGTAGAATTAAAAAGGCAAATCTAAGTCATTCGATAAAAAGAGTAAAAGAATCATGAAAGTAATATCTTGTTGTTGAACAAATATATTCTAGCTCTTCTCTTGATTTCCTTGAATGTCACCATCTTGTATAGATCTACTAGCTATTAGCTTTATCTTTACTATTTGGTAATGAGTAAGATAAAAAGCACTTCAAGTAAAAATATATTTTTTATCTCTATCTACTTGCTTGGTTCCTTTCATTGAAGTAAGGCAATACCTTAGCACAGAAATCTTGAATAAATTTTATTTCATCTGGACTTGTACTATGTGGATATAGCCTTGTGTAGCCAGCTTTAAAATATTCTTCCAAAGGTTTGATACAATCTTCAATTGAAGTGATTATCAGGGTTGATTGTCTTAATTTTTCATCTGATACTTCGTCTTTTGCTTTTTGCTCTAGTTCTCTTGGATCACTAATATCCAAATTAAATACGTCCTCTAAGAGAGAAGCGCGCCAAAATTCTGTAGATTTTAAGGCTTTGTCATAATCTTCAGAGTATGATATTTTAGGTTTTGCTATTTTTTCCAAAGAGGCAGGATCTTTTCCTTCCTTAACTGCAGCTTTGTCAAACATCTCAAATGTTTCACTTGCTTTATCTGGTTTTGCTAATGTAATCAAACCATCAGTATATTTTGCAGCAGTTTTGATTGCCTGTTCTCCTACTGCTGCCATGTATAATGGTATTTTTCCTGTAGGCGGAGTGTAAAGTTTTGCATTTTTAATTTTAAAATAGTCACCATTAAAATCTACAAAACCATTGTTATCACTGTTATTACCGCTATTGTCTTCTCCTTTTGACCTTGTGCTTCTTCCCTCCTTCCATAATGTGTTTATAATTTTAATAGCTTCAGTAGTCCTTGCTAATCTAATATCAGTCGATGGCCAATCAAAACCCAATGGAACTTCATTCATGGCTTCTCCTGTACCTACTCCAAGGCCTATTCTTCCAGGATAAAGTACATCAAGCGATGCAAATGCTTGCGCAATAATAGCCGGATTATAACGATATACAGCAGCGGTTACTCCTGTTATAAATTGCATATTCTTAGTCCGCTCAGCTGCAGCAGCCATCCACACCCAAGTAAAATTACCATGTCCATTGTCATGCCACCATGGATGAAAATGGTCACTTGTCAAGCATGTGTTTAAACCACATCTTTCAGCTTCAATAACAAATTTAAGCAAATCTTGCATTGAATATTGTTCCTGAGAAGCCCAGTATCCTACGACGTTATGATTACTAGCGGTCATATTCTACATTTTGATACACATCATTTATTATTATGTTGATTAGCGCTCTTTTTGATTTGGTTCCCATAATGAACACTTCCTATAAGGCACTTTCATCTGAGGTTTTGTCATATACATCTGATACTTCATCTGTAACAATAGCGCAATGATTTGGCTTCACAAAGTATAGAGAATTGATGATCCGAGCCCTTGAATTCTTCGATTTCCATATACCGAGCTGTGACTTTTGCCAACTTCTTTAGTTTTGTTGCTTCTTGCGGTATAATTGAATCTTCTGACACATCTATATCGATCACATGTTATTATAGATGTTATTATTTCAAACAGGAGTGGACGAATCCGTGTCTTCCTGGAGGGGGTTTCAACTGTAACTGCAGAATGTTTGCAGAGGGATTAGCAAACGTCTGACTAATCACCCATTTAAGCATCACAACAGAAGAACAAGATTCCTCGCAATCTATCTAAAATACGAGCTTAAAAGATATCTTAAGGTCAAGTAAATTTTTATATTATTTTTTGTTGAAGGCCAGAAATTATTTTGTTTGCTTATAAATTGTTGAGGGTCTAACTTCAAAAATATATCCATCTTTAATAGATAGCGTAGAGAACCGCTGCAAGTTGAGAATGTACTTGA
>JAFAQB010000398.1 GCA_019246625.1 Nitrososphaeraceae archaeon | reverse complement strand
TTTTCGACTATTGTCTTATCATTTCTTATTGCATAGCAGAATGCTTCTAATGTAAATCTCAAGTAACTACAGAATAAAATGGATTTTGTTAGAGAATCATTTAGCAGTTCTCGAGCCTCTGGTTTTGATAGCACCTTTGAAAACTTCCCAAAATCATCTATTATTTTGTACTTAGATGGCCTTCCTCTTATGGTTGGTTTTGTTTCATTAGAAAACGATTTTCCTGTAGCTTTGTACGTGTCTCTAGGAACGCCTTAACTGCCCGTTCACTTACTGACTCTAACTCTTCTGAATAGACATGTACTGATATCTTGGTGACATATGGTGAATATACGGATTATTGTGAATGCTCTCTGCTACCATCATCATTTATGATTAAATTATATTATTGAAAGAATGATGTGATAGATAAATCATTGAATAACAGGTTTGCGATCACAAGGCCAAACTTCCCAGTATTAATCGTATTAGTTTTCATCATAATAATTGGTATAATAGGGATTCCTTTTGGTGATCCAAGGTTTATTATTTATGCAATATTAATTGAATTATTGTATATATCTCTGGCAGCTCTTATTGCAAAAGGCTATACAAAGGCACTTTATGCTTGTATTATACTTTCATTCCTAATTATTGTAGGAAATAGTTTTGTTACTGCGCATATTCACAGAATATTGACCTTTTCTAGGCCACTTAACACTTTGGTTTTAATCATAGGAGGATACATATTACAAGGTCTATTAGCATACACCAGTATAGTAGCAATAAGAAACAACAATAGATCAAAGTCTGTACTTACTTCTAAGTAATATAATACAACTTCAAAGGATTGGTTAGGTAGATGTGATAAAGTAGACAATCTGAATTTCAATGCAAAGTTAAGAATAAAAGAAGAGCTTAAGAGAGCAAACAAAAAAGAATATTTTCCAAGTGAGGAGAAGTTAAAGGAAGAAAACAAAGCATTGTATGATATAGTTACAAATAGAATAGGGAGAAGTGAGTCACCAAACACTTTTTAGCTATCATTGCTGATTGTATGCTTGAGTGCTTTAATAAGCAAAGTAGGGCAGAATGATGATTGGCCTATAGGATGACCGTTCATCTTATTGTTTCTAAACACCTACATGGGAACATATTGCATGGTTTACTATGTTTGGCACAAATACTTGAATTAAGAGGTAGATGATAATCTAACGTATTGAATTAAATGTCTTTTATATATAATCACATATATTCTTGAGATCCATTATATCCATATGTATACAAATACATATCTGATAGCAGGCAGCAATTGTGATAGCAATTGGCATAGCCTTTGTATTATTATTACCAATACAAGTCCTAGCAAGACAATCATCGGATACCCACTATAATAGAGGTTATGCAGATGGATGTCAAGATAGGAAAAGTGGTACTGGAAATGGACCAAATTCGCTTTTGATGAAAACAAGTGGATCGAATGGACATACACAATCTTACTTAACTGGCTGGCAAGATGGATATGATAATTGTTAACATCCTTTCCCATTGAAACTATAGGTTACCCATATCCGGTATTAGAAGAGAAGCAAAGGCGAGATTGAACTGCAGTCAAACTACTATTCAATTAGGTTAATCATACTATCTGTGATAAGGTCCTGGTTGCTTGCCTCTCAGAAAGACCTAATTGTATGGCTACCTCTACAGGCTTCCTAAAATGGCAATTTGCCCTAACTATAGTAGATAATGTTAATGTTGCATCGCTTGCTTTGGCTGCTGATGTAGGTTAGGAGTTACAGTTACTACTCTCGATTGAACATTGCTACTCTGGTCAGTAAACACAGTTACAGAATTATCATTACCTTGTGTCTGTTCGCCTAAGGCTTTACTGCATTTGCCAGCTGTAAGACATTGGTTTTCCTGTTGTCTGGTCTTTTGCTCTTGCTGCTTTGTGTGGCTTGCAGCAGCAGCGTATCCTTGGTGTTGTTTTAGTAAGACCAGATTCGGTCCAGCAACCAATAGCGAGACGGCTAGAGCAGCTATAATAATTCCTATTATTGTTGTATATTTTGTAGTCAATTCTATTAATGGCTATTTATTACCAGCAAGAGTATATCTGAAATGTGCATATTGCTACCTGACAATGTCGTTATAAATAGTAACGTCTAGAAAGGCATTATTCACATCTTCGTACGATTCTAATGTAATACTCTTAGTAAAGACAAGAACAAAACACTCCAAGTCATAGCATAACAGTCAGAGAAGGAAGAGAGAAAGGTTGGTGAAAGAAGATGGACAAAGCATAAACCGCTTCGAAGCGGTCTAGGATGGAAACAAATAAAGATGTTTATCATAACCGACAACAAGTCTCTATATCATATCCGGCGAAAAGCATAAGTGTAATTTATTGTTAAACAGTTGCTATAATGCACCGATTTGCTTTAACATTCCCATTTGGTCATAGAATAACCTCTCTTCTAAAATCTTTCCATCCTTCCAGTGTGCAATAGTACAGAACTCTAAATGAAATTTCTTATTAGTTGGTTGAATCATGCTTCCATCAAGGCCTTTCATTGCACCTTTAAATGTACCAGTGAAATCTGCTACTGAGCATGTGTAGTCTCCTTCTGCGATAAGTATCTTGTATGGATTGTTGATAAGGTGATTATCTGGAAACATTTTGAAAAATTCTATAGATTCTTGGCGATGGTTATGTACTCCTCTTGTTGGATCTGGTTGACCAGGCCAAAATACCGCAACATTATCTGCATGTCGCTCATTGAAATGTATCCCAATCCTGCGAATTCCATGCATTATCAAGAGTTATCATTAACTCTTTATTTTTCTCTTGGATGTTCATTATTGTAATAAGCTGCCTTAAACTACATATAAGGAGTTTCATTATAGAGACCTAACGCCTTGAACCCCTGTTGACAGAATTATCGTTCAGATGCGTAGCCTATAATGCACACAGGCTAACCGATCTTAGTATAATAATTGATGGTTTCTACAAAGCCAATAAAAATAAATGGGCTTAAGAAGGAGTTGGAGAGATTATCGCTCCAAAAATACGCACTCGATCAAGCCTGCTCACGCCAAGTCAAATCTCTTGTTAATCCAGCCAAGCTACAAAGCATGCAATAATAGAAAATCGAATGTTGAACAACAACACTTTAACTCGGCTTTTTATACTGCATCTTATAGCGAAACTCCAAGACCCTTTATTGCTTTATCAGATAAGACATCACTATCACTATCCTGACTAAAAGAGTACTCAGTATGCTATATTTTACAATCGTTGATAAAATGCCTTGAGATGTGTTTTGTAGCTTCTCCCATTGATAGTCATTCGAAGCAAAGGACGCTCAAAATGACGTGAGTTTTGACAGGCTGCAACTGTTATATGCGGAGAACAGTAGTCAAAGCGATGGCAAAGAAGATTTTAGCATAACCTTTTTGTATAAGCTTCTTATTAATTTATATGATGATATTAAAACGAATAGCAGTAAGTATTTTATCTTTGAGCATATGTCTGGCTCTGATAACTGCCATGCTATCATTTAGCCCGACCAATGTATTTGCAGCATGTACCACAACAAGTACAGGTACTAGTACTACTACGACGTGCACTAGCACCAGTACTAGTAGTAATGGGAATTCCCATTCTAGCGCCAGCGCTACAAATACAAATAATATCAATAATGTAAATACGCAATCGCAATCGCAACATCAAACATGTACTTTTAATGGCATACCAGTATGCCGTTAATACAAGAGAAAAACCATACGTAAAAGATTCCGTAAAACTTTTTTTCTTTTTTTGTACAATCATAATCATTATTATTGGTACTTAACATATTGTTTATCTTCTGCAGTTACGGATTATCCAGCTACCAGCTGGGATAATCTTTGAATATGTCATGACTACACTTACGACAACGGTATTCAAAACCCGCCTTATCTTTTGAATCAGTATCTACAACATCGTTGTCTTTACAAAGTAGACAATCCATTATTATCCTTCTATATCTATTTGCAGGTACTTAAGGTCAATCATCTAAACAATCTTAACACTAATCTCAATTGCATCTTTTGTATTACTATCAAACTCTAATTCTATCTCCAAAGTTCTGCTATTGTACCGTCCAGAATTTCTCACATATTCAAGATAATCTCGCATTGATCTTTCAAATACGCCCACATTATCTGCCACAACTACTGCATCTTTCTCCAGATTCTTCTCCACTAGATTAAGATACTTAAAGTATTCCTCTTTAGTACCATCCAAGAATACCATGTCAAATTTTTCATGTAGTTTTGGTATTATGTCTAATGCATCTCCATCTATAACTTCTACCTTCTTGTCAAGAGCCGCGTCCTCTATGTTCTTCCTTGCAATGTTTGCATATTCCTTGTCTATTTCAATAGTTGTAACTTTGCCCTGATTCTGTCCTTGTTGTTCTGGTAACATGCTACCCATTAGTATTGCAGAATATCCGTATAGTGTTCCAATTTCAAGGATTCTTCCGGG
>JAFAQB010000142.1 GCA_019246625.1 Nitrososphaeraceae archaeon | reverse complement strand
TTGCAATCCTAATGAGACAGATCTTTCTTTTGCAATTTCTAGCATTTGCGATGAAATATCTATAGCCAAGACATGACCTTTAGAACCAACCACTTTTGCCGCTGTAACAGCTGGTTCACCAATTCCTGTTGCTATATCCAACACTTCGTATCCTGGCTTAATTTGTGCAAGTTCAACTAATCTGTTGCTTATTTTCTGTGGCCCTTTTTCAGTTACTTGCCACCAGTTTTTCCATCCTGAAGCTGCACTATCCCAGCCTTGGCGTTGATCTAATTTATATTGGTTGGCATCAAAAGGACTAGAGGAAAACGGTGATGTCATATGACTTGTACATCCTTAAATTATTAAAGATCACGTTTATGTATAGTTTTCTCCTTGCACGTTAAAGATATTTCCTCACCATGCTTTAGGTTTAGGTAAGGAAATTCTAAATGGGTTTAAGGATATAACCGACACAGAATGTCCTACGTTATGTTAGCTTATAAAGAGAATGATTATGGGATTTCCGGTATTAATATGGCTATAGCCTTCTATTGCTTAATTACCTAATCTAGAATTTTTGTTTTGGAGATCAAAGAAGATTGAAATTTAATTTAAATTAAACTCATAGCTTGACTTTTACAATGTCATATGAAATGAAGTATATACTCCTTGATTTGCAAGCTAAAGATGAAGGTATTGCTATTATAAAGATCAACAGACCTGAAGTACTAAATGCTCTTAACATAGAAACAATGTCAGAATTATCTACAGCAATTGACATTGTTAATGCAGATAATAACATAAAGGTTGTAATTATAACTGGCACTGGACAAAAATCCTTTTGTGCAGGAGCAGACATCAGATATGTAGTAAATATTGATCCTATTGAAGCAGAAAAATATGCAACCTTTATTCACGGTTTGCTCAACAAAATAGAGAATTTAGAAAAGCCTGTTATTGCTGCAGTTAATGGTTATGCTTTAGGAGGCGGTTGTGAACTCGCATTAGCATGTGATATAAGGATAGCGTCAAGCAATGCAAAGATAGGTCAGACAGAAGTTACAGTAGGTATTCCACCGGGATGGGGAGGAACTCAAAGGCTATTAAGAATTGTCGGTCCATCAAAAACAAAAGAACTAATTTATACTGGAAAAATGATTACAGCAGAGGAAGCAGAAAGAATTGGGTTTGTTAATAGAGTAGTTAGATTGAGTGCTGAAGAATACGGACGATTACTAGGCGAGCAGACAAGTATTAATACTGTTACTACTACTAGACCACCTTCCACCGGATCTCAAGAAGAACAGCAACAGCAAGACGAAAAACAAAGAGCCAACCAACTAGCTAAAATTCTAAATAAAAAGCTGATTAACGAATGTATTTCAATGGCAAAAGAGATTGCAAAGAATAGTTTTACTGCTGTCAAAACTAGTAAAATGTTAAT
Organism: Nitrososphaeraceae archaeon; assembly: GCA_019246625.1. Classification (GTDB taxonomy): domain Archaea; phylum Thermoproteota; class Nitrososphaeria; order Nitrososphaerales; family Nitrososphaeraceae; genus Nitrososphaera_A. Next base: position 1,151 of record JAFAQB010000142.1, on the reverse strand, counting down.
CAACAGAGGAATGGACGTAGACATTAACACAGGATTACAGCTAGAAGTTTATGGCTGGGCATTATGTTTTGCGCATGAAGACAGACAAAAAATGATGTCATCTTTTTTGAATAAAGCCAAAGAGAAGTAATGGGCACAACTATTTATGATATAGTGATTAAAAAGCGGTACCAATCTTTGTGTTGCTATAATGTAACTTGATCTTTTGAATAACTGAGTCATAATTAAGATGGATTAAATCTTTGGCTATCCATTCTTTTTTTACCAAGTCTTTATCAATATAATGTGACTTTATATGATCAATCCATTTAGAAAACATTGTCTCTTCCTTTTTGAAGAGAAATGACTTGCCACAAATTTTGCATCTTAGTATAATCACGCTCATCTTCGCTAAATATTTTATTTGAAGTCTTTGAGATTTCAAAGTTTATCAAAATAATATTCTCTTCAATATCTTCATTGTATAGCAGTTCAGCAGAAGTATAGTGTGCTGCAGTATGGGCAAGTAATCTAGGATACTTTTCCAGTAGTTTCACCACATATTTTGCATTTTAGTTTTATTCTTTCCCATGCACACTTTTTACACATCCCTTCGGTCATATGCTGGACATGCGATACTCCCATTGAAGTAGATGTCTGGATAGGTTTAATCCTCCTCCTTCTAGAGCATACATGGTAAGTATTTTTCCTTATTCTTTGTTATGATCTTTTCATATTGTTATTATCAATATTTATCTTTATTTTGGTATGTTCTCTCCACTTTTCACCACATTAATTTCCTCATCTATGTAGTGTTATGGATGGTTGCGAAGGACGTACAATAATTCACGATACGATACTTTTTGAGATTTAATATCCTAGCTTGTAATATAATTACATTAATCCACTTTGATAAGGAATAGATTTTACCAGCTTTAGGTTCAGCTGTCTTTGCAAGCATATGATGTTCACTGCTGCCAGGCTATCCAACTGATATACCAGTTGTATTTGTTTGCTAACACGGAGTCGGGCGGATTGGGTGGATTAGGTCCTACGTCGTTGCTGGACCAGCGTACGTATAATCTGAAAGTCGTGGCCGTGGGATTGTAGATAGCAGAGCCGCCCGTCGTCGCATAGTGCCATGCATCTCCTCCAATGGCACTCACGTATGC
>JAFAQB010000444.1 GCA_019246625.1 Nitrososphaeraceae archaeon | reverse complement strand
TCAAATTCTAATATATTCAACCCGGTAAATGATTTGAATAACAATGGCCTTCTTGATAGTCGAGCGTAAGACATCAACAGAGTATCGAATATGCGCATATCAATGAAGAATAAAGATCTAAGCTTTCAATTACGCAAGAGGTCTACTGTGTCTAAGACTTCTCCATGGCTCTACATGTTTTGTCAGGTCTATGGGAGAAGATATATCTGCGATAGCCGATGGTTTTAACCTAATTTCTTTATCTCTACTATTGCTTTTCTTACTCTTTTGCTAACATCATTCGGAAGGTCATTCATGCTTAATTCACCAACTCTCAGTTTGTCTATTATTTGTTCTATGGTTAAATCTTCCTTTTTTTTACTAAATGGCAAAGTTATCTGATGAACCTCAAATTTAAGATAAGAATAATCACTTCTATCTTTTTCATCTAATACCCATAATAATTCTTCTATTTTGTCGCGGATATGAACCAACCTGGAAGAATATTCTTGAATAGCTGATGTATTAGTATCGTTGTTCTTTTTGACTAATGCTTTGGCGAATGTTTCTGCAAGAGTCTTCGATTGTGCTTGCAGCATATCTATTCTTAGTTTTATATCCTTTTCATCTCTCAAGGTGATACTATGAAAGTGTGGTAGAAGAAGTATTAAAAAAGTATACACTTAGCAAATAATGTTATTTTACTGCAGCAACCATCGTATGCATTTTTTTTAGTTGATTGTACTAAAACAACTCAAATTACAAGAGATGGAAGCATGATATTAATTATGGATACAATGGATCGCGGCAGAAACACCATTCTCTACTATCAAATGGATGTTTGGAGAATATGTATCCGCAAGAAAGTTTCCAAACATGGTAAAAAGAAATGCTAGTAAAGGTATAGTTATACAATATATTCATCTCAATGAAATGATTATTAATACTCTATAACATAAACATCAGTTACTCTGTCAGGTATTCAACGGAGCAACAAGTAGCCGAAAATCTGTGTTATCGTGCCTTCCTATAGTGCATCTTATTTTCACGATACTGATTATCTCTTTTTTAATGTGTCATCTTAAATTGCAGAAAAACGTTTTACGTATTTTTCTATGATTGATTTATGTTGTGGATATGCATTGTTGAGTGTTTCAAATTCTCCCAATTCCCAATCACTACTGTCAAATCCTGGCGAAACAGTACAACCAATCAAAGAATAGGAGTCGTGATCATTGATAGACGCTGCAAACCAAGAACCTGACTTTACGACTCCCTGAAATGTCTCTCCATTATCAATGTCTGTCCCCAACCTGATTTTATTTAACTTTCCATCTGTTCCTATTATATAGAGAGTCAAACTGCTACCAGCATAAAAATGCCACAATTCATCTGACTTGATTCTGTGAAAAGATGAAAACTCGTCTCCTACTAGTAAATAGTACATAGCAGTGCAAGCGTGACGAGGTCCATTGTATTCCTGCAGGTTTACAAATTTTTCAGACTTGTAGGTTTCGACAAAATATCCTCCTTCAGGATGTTTATGAAGTTTAAGCTTGTTAATCCAGTATTCCGCTGCCTCTTTTTTCAAGACAAAGGAATTCTACAAGACTAATGTTAATAGAGATTTGCTAAAAAGTCACACAACATATCAAGCTGCATTTATAATGCAATACAATTCTGCGCAATATATTTCACTGACACAATTTATTCGAATTTGAAAATTTAGCCGTGAATCTCTTTTTCTAATGCTCCTTTAAGGAGATGCATGTGTCTTTTTCTATCATTTCTGATTGTTTGCCATATTTCTACTAACTCTGATTTATTGGCTTTTTGTGCATCTTTGATGTACGTTTCGATTGTATCATACAGAAAATCAGCGTCTTTACCCATTACTTTTAGGATATCGTATGCTGTATCTGTTAATTCGGTTGCTGATGACATGTTACAATAATAAAAGACATACTAATATAAAAAAATATAAATTTTGATCATGAGGACATATTCATATGCATATTCATCATTAATTGATTCATTGTAATAACACTTTATGCCATAAATTTTTAGTCTATGATATTAGATGACAGCCTAGGGAACGCATGTTCCAATTTTAGGAGCAGGATTTGGAGGCTTAACCGCAGTTAAGGATATCTAAAAGGACATAATTAATTCCTACTGTTGAACAATGCTTAAAAAAAGCAAGAATCTTTCTTTACTTTATGGCAACAGCAAAGAAAGTTTTTAATCTTAGGAGGGGGTTTTGGAGGGTTGGCATCAGCTACGGCTAGTCAAAACGCAAGATTAGCTTCATCAGTATGTGATTCACTACATCATAGTTATATGCAATGAGTGAACTTATCCACTTGAAATAAAAGCAAGTCTATTATGAGAAAAATAAAAAATAACTGAAATCAATAATATTAACTAAGGTCGCTTACAAGAGAGAATTACTCATTATGCTAGATAGACAGTGCTTAAAAACTAGCGTTAGTTCTATACTTTATGGCGAAAGCAAAGCAAGTGTTAATCCTAGGAGGAGGTTTCGGGGGATTAACGTCGGCCAACTTAATACGAAAGGGTCTTCAGGAGGAAGAATGTCAAATTACTGTCATTGATAAACACCAGTATTTCATGATGGGACTTGTGAATTTATGGATATTGAGCGGAAGCAGAATTTTGGAGCACTCTCGAGTTGCTTTGAATAAGCTGGAAGCAAAAGGAATTAGATTTTTGAATGATGAAATAACATCTATAGATCATACTGAAAATGCCATCACCACCAAAATGAACAACAATAAACTACGGTACGATTACCTGATAGTAGCATTGGGCTCAGAACTTGCACCAAAACGAATTGAAGGATTTGAAGATAATGACGAATGCTGTTTTAACGTATATGATACTCAGCAAATCCCGAGTCTACGACAAAGAATACTTGCTCTAAAAAGTGGCCGTGTAGTAGTTTGTATAGCAGATATTCCATATAAATGCCCGCCAGCACCTTATGAGATCTCGTTATTAATCAACGATATATTAATCAAAAATGGAACAAGAGAGTCCATTGATTTGAGCATGTATGTACCAACACCAATTTCATTACCTGCTGCTGGAGTAAAAGTAAGTCAAGATGTTGTCAAGTTGCTTAATGATAACCATATCAAGTTCTATCCAAATCATAAACTAAAAAGAGTATCGGATAAAAAAACAATAGAGTTTGAAAATGGAAATAAGACAAGGTATGATCTCTTAATATTAGTTCCTCCTCATCAACTTCCTCAAGTTATCAGGAATTCTGGACTACTAGAAGACGCAGATCAGCGTTGGGTTAATGCTGATAGATTTACACTTAGAACAAAATACAGTAATGTCTTTGCAATAGGCGATGTAACGGAGATTAGAATTGACAACGCTATAACCGTCCCCAAAGCTGGGATATTTGCAGAAGGCGAAGCAAAGGCAGTCAGTCAGCAAATTATCAATGAAATCAAAAATAGCAATGATGATAAAGAACGCACTAAATTCGATGGGAGAGGCTTTTGTTTTATGGAAATAGGAGATAAAAAAGCGGGATATATCGATGTTGACCTGTATAATGAAGCAGGTCCTACTACTAATCTCGAGCCACCATCATACGAGTTCTATCAAAAGAAACTTGATTTTGAAAGAAGCAGGTTAGACGAATGGTTAATGTAATCTGAATACACTCCAACATGTTGACGTTACCACAGTCAGTAATAATATTCCAAACAGACAACCCATTATATTGAGGGATCTAATTCTAAACAACGATTTATTCCCTCCTGACTAAGCCAAACTGTTTTATCTATAATTTCTATGAAATGATCTTTGCTCTGATTTAAGCTGCTATATAGAAGGCCTAAAAGAAAATGATTATGGATGTACAGGAGTCGCTTTAGGATGTGGAGTTTTCTTCTTTTTTCTCACCTTTTAGCACTACCTACATCCTAATGATGTCTGTATAGATTTCACCACCATATAGGATAATGACCATTATGCATAGCTTAGCCAACAGTTATCGAATTTGCTACTATTATCGTATTTACTATTTGTACCAATTCTTGATTTCCAATTGGCTTTTGAATATAGTTGATCTTACCTAGGTCAGGAAAGTGTTGAGTTCTAAACTTCTCATAGAATGCTTCTGAAGCTGTTATGAAAATAATATGTATGGTTTTATCAACTTCTCTTATCTTTTTACAAAGCTCAAATCCATTTAGTATAGGCATTTTGATATCAAGTAAAATCAAATCATAATAATTGGGTTTGAATTCTTGCAGAGCTTTGAGTGAATCTGTATATGATACACATTCATATCCTGCATCTTGCAATACTATTTGATAAACAATACAAATATCAATCTCATCATCAACTAGAAGTATTCTTCTCTTCTTCTTTTGATTATGCAGCAGTAGTCCTTCCTGTGTTTTTTGGTTCTTATTATGTTCATATTCTTCTCTTGCCTGAAGATTTAGCTTTGTTATAATCTCATCGTAGTATTTTGGGTCAAGGAAACCGAGTATCAGTTTAGATTTATTATTATAACAACCTCTTGGGGTCTTTGCATCAAGATCAATCATGTTCCTATGTAAACCACCATTCTTGATTCTGTTAACTAAAACCGCCTATTTTACTCCTAATCAAACATATTTTTGATTTGTAAGAACTGCTGCTGATATTATATGTTGTACCTACCTATGCTGTTGTTTTATAGCATACTAGCAGAAGAATAAGAATAGCATAAAGCTGAAATCCGGAAAATGAGCTTGGAATGAAAAAAAATGTTGGTTGGCTAGTTAGTCCTTGAGAATATCATACTAATTCATATTACGATAATAATTTTTTATGCATCTGTTGTCTATTTGAGTTTGATAAACTATATGATCCCTCATATTTTGACTCATTTATTCCGCTCATCATGTAAAGCATTTGAGCCTATAATATGATAATCCTGGCATTAACTATTGTATCAAATATATCTATCTGCTTTGTGGTATGCTGAAGTAAAATGTAGCTCCTTTACCGTCCGTATTATTTTCAGCCCATATTCTACCGTCATGAGCTTTGATAATACTTTTTGATATAAATAATCCCAACCCAGTACCTGAATTTGACTTTGTAGTAAACTTTGTAAACAGTCTTGGTAATATATCTGGATCTATGCCTGTGCCTGTGTCATTAATACCAATGACAATGTCACCATTATTCTTTTCTGTAATTATTCTTATAGTTCCTTCATTTGTAAATTTTACTGCATTATTAAGCAGATTAGAAATAACCTGAGAAATTCTTCCTTTATCTGCTTCTACTACAATAGCAGCATTTTCTTTCCAGTTCTCTTTTGAATTTATAAACTCTATTTTGATAATGCTCTCTTTATTTTCTTTGACGATGATCTGATTCGTGATATCAGAAATTGCATTTGATATTATATCGTTTAGATTGAATATCTCTTTTTTTAGTATTAGGTTATGGCTTTCAATTTTAGTAACATCCAAAATGTCCTCCGAGAGTCGCTGTAACCGTTTTGCATTTCTGACAATAACATCTAGTATTTCCTGCTGTTTAGAGTCTTTTGTTTGGGAACGAAGAATACTACTTAGTCCAAGTATGGGTTGTATTGGTGTTCGCAATTCATGTGCTGCTACGTTGATAAATTCATCCTTTAGCTTATCTATCTCTTTTAGTCCTTCATATAATTCTGTTTGTTTCCATAGACTTTCAAATATTGAAACATAAGAGAGTACAGTTGGTTTGCTGTTTGAATAAGTTGCTAATCCCACAGCTTCATACGATTTGTAAGAAGCATCATCCTTTAATTCTATAGCTAATGAGAACTTTCTATCTGCTATTAAGAGGTGGACTTTAGTTTGTAAATATGCTTCAATGAAGCGTATATTGATTTTCTGCTGCTTTGGCGATGGATGTTCTTGTTCTTGCTGCTGACGTTCTTTCCATCGTTGAGCTGTCTTCACAATCAAATCATCTGCTGGCGTCAAGATTCTAACGTTTATGCCTCTTTTGTATGCTGCTTCCTTTAGAAATTGGATTGCTCCTACATATTCCTGGCGATGAAATGCGTTAGCACTGGAATATAGTATCAGTATTTCTTTTGCTGCTGATTTAAGAAGGTTAAAAGTAAACTTTTGTATCTCTGCAGGATTTTGGATAATTTCTATTCCTTCATTATCGACTCCATCTTCAATAGCTTTTATTCTATACTTTGCATCAATTCCATTTTTCCATAACTCTTCGAATAAAGAATTAAAGTGACTTACATACAATGGTTCATTACTAATTAAGAAACTCTGGCTTATATTACCACCTTCCATCTTCTCTATCGTAAGAGCCACTTCTTTATCTGACACACCAAAATTCATGGATGGCATATTTTTAATATGCTTTATTTGTATTCCATATTCAAGGAATATTCTTACTAATTCCAACTTATCTTTATCTATGTCAATAATCCATCTTAGTCCATCATTACCGCCGCCGATATTATCTATTCTTCTTTTCCTCTCAACTATCCTCTTGTAGGAGTCAAAGAAATATTTGTAACTCATTTGCATTCCACCAAATGTTGAGCAAATTGATAACTTGTCACCATTAATGTTCAAGCGGCATATTTCTTCGATAATCTCATCTTGCTTAGTTACCAGTCTGGTTCTAATAGGTACTACTCCCTCTTCTAATTCTCTTATCTTCTGTTCAGCTGGAATAGCCGTATTCCATAAGGTATCAAATATATATTGTCCCTGTTCTACAACTTCTTTAACGCTGCTGAAAATAACTTGTGTCAATGGCTTTGCTTCTTCTAAGATTGTAGTAGCCATATATTCAGATTCACTAACAGCTATTCCTCCCTTAACTCCATTCAAATGACGTAATTCGTCGACTAATTTAATTAACTCCTTACAATGGTGAATATTTGCATTTGTAATTTCAGTAAAAGCTCTTATTTTTCCTCCTCTTTTCCTTATGTCAATATATCCATTCTTGTATTCAGGTATCTCTACTACTATAGATGGAGCTCTATGATCAAAATAAATATCCATTCTCTTCTTTACATTAGACATAAAATACACTCCTCTTCCTACGGCATTCTCTACCCCATATAGTATCTCAGATCTCTTTTCTGGAGAACTTGATGGAGGAAGCGGATTAATAGTCAATATAATTAACAAGATGTAAATGTTCCTTATAAAATTAAGAACTAAGAAAGCAGGTATTTATCGATAGGCTTGCTGACGTTCTTTAGGACAAAATTCAAAATAATTATCTGGGAATTCAAGTACATTTTTCTAATGCATTAAAGATTAAGACATTTGTATACTTCATATATGTATTCAAATCCTCATCTGAAGATCTGTATCAAGTTCTAAACCATCGGCCGTTGCAGAAACACCTACAAAAACTACCAATTACGCGATATTGTCTATCTTTGAATGTTTTGAAGATTGTCTTCAACACATGCCATTGAAAAACTAATATGTATATGCAAAACAATGAGCCATTGAACTTGTTTAACTATTTTCCTGATTGGTAGGAGATATTCTGCATACAAAAAGAAATATTTCTGTTGCTCCTGTGTTAGAGATCTTGTTGGACAAAAAAGGGAGCATGGTTAAATTTTCAATTGGACCTGCCATCTCAGTGAGTTAAGTGTGGAATTGATATTTACCTTATCATTTCAAGATGCTTTATATCAACGATCGCAAACATAGTGTCGATTGGATTCTTGGGTTATGCCTGCATAAAGCGGCGTGAAACGTATGGCAAGAATTGGCGCATAGAAAATGTTGCTGCTTTTCCTTCCCACAAATAAAAAAAATTATGTCATACATATTAAGCGCTAACAAACATAATTCCTTTTTGTTCTAACCTTTTTTAAATTTTATCACAACGCGAGGTTTTTGCACAATTTTTAGCAGATTTGCTACTGATTCATTTGGATAGAATCAATCCTCCAGATAGGATCAAATAAGTAATTTAACCTAGTAAATAACCATGTTAATTCACATGGTTACTCAGCGCTTATAACTTTCCATCACTATAGTCATCACAAAAGGAATAGAGGTGAAAAATTTGGTTCAGGTTCAATCGTTAATACCAAGAGAAATAGAGATACAGAGACTTAAGAAATTATATGTCGAAATTGTACTGATGTTCTCACTGACCCTTGCAGCTGTGGTAGCTTACTATCTGGACACCTCGCTGAATCAGACCACAATTCGTGACTCTGCGTTTACTCCTGCAAACTGGCTAGTGTATAGCATATTTGTAGTACTCCCTTTAGGGTGGGGGTTCATAGCCATATACAGTAAAAGGGTTCCAATTTTGAAAGGACCCAGTAACAGCATCAATACCGGTCTAAAAGTTACAATAATTGGCTTCATAGCAGCAATGTTTGCCATAGCTTTGAATGAGCTATGGCATCTCTGGTTTGTAGAAGAAATCACTGCAGTTCCTCCACATTGGATTTTTAATATGGGTATATTTGTCGGTCTGATCGGGTCGCTGGCGTACCTGGTGAGGATTTATGGAAGACTCATTGAATTAGGCGCTGAAACCCCTGTAGAGAATCCATACGTGGCAGAAAAATACAAGCTAGCACTCGAAGGTAAATTGTATAGTAGAGCAATACCCTAAACAAAATGGAAGTGAGGTATCCATAACGCAAAAGAGATACCAAAAGTATTATATCTACCTCTTATTTTCTTTGAATTTTCAAATCAAATCAATTTGTACCTAGATTTTCACTGGGAATCCAGTTATACTATCAATTCATAACCTATATTTGGATACCCCTCCAGAAGTTTTGAACTTGCCGCTCGATATACAAACCAAACCATTTATCCATCCTGAATTTTCAGACTTCGTAAGATATGTTTAGGTTATAGCACCTCTGTAATAACAATTAGTTATAACTAAAATCAAAATTTTAGTCTCAAGTAATAATGTATTTCAGATATGCTGCCAAAAGAACTTAGACTGTCATCACCATTCTAATGAATTTTGATATAACATAAGATTTAACTCTCTTTTACTGCTGGATAATAAATTTGATCGGTAATAGCATCTTCATTTTACTGATGTACTATCTTAATCTTGCCTTCTCTGAGTACGACATTCTTACAACCTTTCCTTCGATCTTTTGTCTATCGTCTTCTAACCAACCAAAGATATTGCCGCATATTTTACATCGTAGCCATGTGATTTTCATACTCTTCTTCTCATAGTCAAGTACATGATGTGAACACCGCATTAAATTTAAAATAATGACTGCAATGGTATTATAATACCTTTGTAACAAAACCGCGATGGCTCATATCTAAGCGGCTTCTTTGTCCACCTATTCCAATAGAGAATCAATCACATTAGCTCATATTTTATCAGATACACTCTGGTCCTAAGCATAGTGATGTCATAGTGGATTTGAAATTAGACTCTACTCTTTTTGTAAGCCAACTGCCGTTAGTTGTAGTCTACTAAATTGATCATAACTCCTGTTTTGACCAAGAGAATGCTCTTCCTACTGCGAACGCAGGCTCATCACAAATAGTAAGCCCTAGACAAAATGTCATCCTTGATGGAAGCGACAGTCTCGATCCCGATAGTAATAATTTGTATTATTACTGGTACCAAAAAGAATAACCTTGCTTGTTTTAGATAGACTATAGGGAATAGTGCAATTATTAAGTAATTTGTATATATATAATAATTTTTATTAATAAAGATTTATATAATTAATAATTACGTAAATGCAGGTATGAATGTGATTATAATAGGTTTGATGGTACTATTGGTGGCAACGATATTAATTACTGCCTCTTCTAATTTGACAAAACCAATGCAGATATCTACTTCAAATTCCCTTTTTTCAAAGGCCGCAAGTACTAATTTGGTCAGTCCTTCGAATTCTCAGACTATAGTAAAGAACAACACAACAATAACCCAAGGACCATCTAATCAAGCCAAAATCAAAGTTGTTGCATCGTTCTTTCCAATTTATGAATTTGTTAAAGCTGTTGGAAGAGATAAAATAGATGCATCGGTTCTTATTCCTGTTGGTGCAGAACCTCATGATTTTGATCCTACCATACAACAAATACAGAATGTTCAATCAGCAGATATGTTAGTATACAATGGTGCGGGGATGGAGGCTATTTGGATAAACAAGACAAATCCGAAGTTTTCAGTTGATAGCAGCAAAGGAATCAAGTTAATTGCAAATGCTGACCCAGCTATTCGTGCATCTACTGACCCTCATATATGGCTAGATCCAATACTGGCAATACATCAAATTGAAAACATTCGTGATGGATTGATAAAGGTGGACCCAACGAACGCAGCCTACTATAATCAAAATGCTCAAAAATTTATCGGGCAACTTAGATCTTTAGATACTTCTATAAGATCACAACTTTCTAACTCTAATTGTGCTAAAAGAGATTTTATAACATTTCATCAAGCCTTTGCTTACTTTGCGAAAGAATATGGATTAAACCAATATAGCATTCATCAGGGTTTAACTCCAGAAGGAGAAATACTACCACAAAGACTAGGTGAAATTATAAAGCTTGCTGATGATTTAGGAATAAATATAATTTACTCTGAGGATTTAATTGATCCTCGTTCAGCTCAAACCATTGCTCAAGAAATTCCAAATGGTAAAGTGATGGTACTAAGTCCAATTGAAGGAATAAAGCCTGAAGAACAGAAAGCAGGCATTGGATACCTAAATAAGATGAATCAAGACATAGATGCTCTTAAGGTAGGCCTTCAGTGCAAGACATAACATTAGACATCAGTTTGCATATTTTAATGGGAGTCTCTCTTTGACATGGAATAATTAGCAAATGATATTAGTTATGTATCATTTATCTTAAAGACGGTAGAAATGTCTGTAATGTATTATAAAATTCTTTGAGATCTTTGGATTGCTGAGGTCATTGGCAAGATCTCAACGCAAGGAGAGCGCATTGAGAATGTTTGGTGACAATAGGCGATCTTTGGACTGGATATCATATTGCTAAAAGCTTGATTGCGTTTCACTCATAAAGTTATGGCTGTATATTTGTATGTTATGATATGTCTTATGTTATGAAATTGATATTCAAAAAGAATGTATTATATCTATCATACATAATGATTATAAGAAAGCATGTACTTCTACAGTGTGTAACACAGTGTAGCACATTAACTCTAACCTTAAAAGGATGAATTTCCAAATAATAATATACTAAATGACGCTGGGTAAACATAACTGGATATGCTCAATATGCGGCCAAGGCCTTACAAGAAAGAGTACGGCAAAGAGACACAATAATAACCTACACTCAGGAGCAGGCTTGCTTGTTAGACCATACGACTATATTATAGGAAGGTTAAATGGTACATTTTCCCGAAGTGACTCTTCATTATTTAGGCGGAAAAAGAATGTATCTGATTCTATTTATCAGCAGCAACATACAAAATCAAATGACATGAAGGCGACAGTCTATACTCAATCTAGTGTGGCTCCTTTACAGCAGCCGTCTCACAAATCAGTTGATAATGTTCAAGCTCCCACAGATATGGAAAAGATGATGGACATAATGCTAAAACTTCCCGAGCTCAAAATATTAGTGAATAAACATTTTCCTCCAGATGCAGCGAGCCAAATCATAGCAAATGCTACTTACTTGGCCTCTCAAGGAAATAGTGATTTCCTCGATAAATATTTAGAAGCGCTTCGTAATATTGATAGAGCCAAGTCATAGAGGCCCAAACCCAATATTTCCCAAATGCTCGTGCTTGTATATCACAAAAGAGGGAACCAGAATGAACCAATTAGTAACTAACTCTGAGTAAAGAAAGTATATGGAGCATTTTCTCATTGTAATCAACTATTAAAACTTTCAATCCAGTGGGTCCATCTTAGCATCATTGAACGTCCTCAGTGGGAGCATCCCTTCGTAATAGGTAGGCTTAAACGTTCAATTGAAGCTGAACGAAAAGTCGTATATAAAGAAGCTTAAGATATCTAAATATATTATATATTAATATAAATCTTGATCTTTTACTCAACATTGACAAACATGCTTTTGTAATTGCAATTTATACTTATTTGATAATGGTATGCTGAATGTCAAATTGATTATTATAACAATTGCCATAATAGTTGTACTTGCTTTGGTTTTCTTTTTCTTAATTACGAGCAGGCTTCCCGCTGATTTTATCAAGTTCTTGATGGCCACTACCGTCTGGTCCAAACTCGTTATATCAGTAGACGTTTAGAATATCGTTTTGATGGGAACTTGCAATGCGTTTTGTAAAAGTATTATCATGCATTGAGTGCATGGAAAAAAAGGTTGATGGATCGTGGTTATTGGCTAATTTAAAATCGTTCTCGATCTTCATTTTATCTATGATGATCCAGCATATATCATTACAGCCTTTGAATTCCACTACAGATATATAAATAACAATACCACCAGCAATAAGTAAGGACTCATATTCATGGATAAGTAGGATTAAAGAGGGTCTTTGTCTAATCTGGATGTATGACTTCTGAGCAAGCACAGGACACTACTAGGACATTGTTTGCTTTCATCTCAAAAGCTGAGGGGTATTCTAGAAAAACATTGGATACCTTGGAAAAGATGTGACAAGTAGACGGTCGACTCTATATGCATAGCCTACAAGACATAGATTCAATTTTGTATGGGAAGAAGAGCTTAAAATACTCAAGAATGTTATGAAAAATCGCTGATATTTTCATCAATCCGTTAATAGGATTATTTTTGTCCGATAACAATCATCATTGCTATCATTTAGCTACCATGTCTACAAGTAAAACTTCCTTGTTAGTACAAGCCTTATTACAAATTGATGTCATGTGCCAAATAGTTTAAGAGAGCAGAAACAACAGAATATTTTTCGTGCTAATGCATGTTCAACTTCAATTGGTAAGGCATTGTACCCTGTAAATATTAGACAATACCGACATCTGTTACAAACTTGAAGGGGTCATCGGTATCAAGCTCAAGTATCATTTCTGAGTGTGGAAATCAATACAAAATATTAATTATTATTAATACTCAAACAGAAATCAATATTCAGCAAGGTAGAAAACCACATAAAATGATTGCGTGTATATGGCGAATCCATTTTGTATCTATATTATTTTCACGATTTCAAGCTGTTCCAACATATTCTTGAAGTTCTTGTTGTGATTTAAATGATGACTTGGTTATAGAATAGAATATTTCTATTATTTTTATCAAAACAAGAGGCTTGAAATAGCAATATCTGTGTCCCATAGAGCCGTCATCTATACAAGTGGTCTGTCTTTGTTGTTGTAACAGCAACAGTAGTACCAATTTAATCTTTTATGTTTGATTGGACGGCGACATCGTCATCCTATCATCATCAACATACCTTGCTCGTGTCCTGTTAGCAGCTTATCCACCAATTTTAATTCCGAAATTGCGTGTTGTATATTGCCTGAATTTATATCAACAATAGACTGCTTTAAATGTGTTCTTGTATTATTAAAAAACGAATAGACAACATCGAGCATAGCTAATTGATGTGCATACAGTTGCTCATTAGCAAGGTTCAATTGTGAAATTGCTCCTTGGATATTGTAGCCATTTACATTCTCATCTGTAGCCAACAAATGAGATTCTAGTGAATTGAATGTAGAATTTAGCTCCCCAGCCATAGGAAGATTCATTGCCATCATTCCTTGTTGATGCAGTAATCTTAGCTGCCTTAGGATATTTAATTCTGAGATAGCTTTGTCAGTATTTCCGATCTTCAAAGCGTTTTCAGCAGCTAATAGATGCTCCCTTGATAGCTGAAGAACGGGATTGGACATTGCATCAAGAGCTGCCAATTGATATTGTTCTATTTGCGTTTTAGCCATATTCAATTGTGTAAGCGCTCCTTGGGTCTTGCCCGTATTAAGATTGTTTAATGCTTGCATCAATAGTGAATCTGCAGTTTTAAATGCTGATATCATATTTTGTGTAGCATTGTAGGGTGGTTGGTTTATTTGCTGAA
>JAFAQB010000186.1 GCA_019246625.1 Nitrososphaeraceae archaeon | reverse complement strand
TATAAGCAACTAAAAGTCAGAGTATGGAAAAAGTTTAATCTTGAAGATGCTAAAGAAGCAATACAGTCCTTATTTGCAAAAGAAAGAGACGGCAGAATTCTTTTGGATATAGATTAGAGAATCCTTAACCGAGAATGGCAAATTTTTTATGGATATATTCTGATACTAGAATTGCTAAATATGGTAGGAAATTGAAAGTTTATTTCTATTTTTGTTATATACATGCTAATCTAAGTAGTTTGCATATACTATCCAGTATACATATTAGCATAAATACTAAAGATGCTCTTTTGGTGATTCTATCTAATGTGTGTTTTATAATGTAGCCAATTGTGGAAAGTTCAGAATAAACGTCATATACATGTAAAAAAAGTAGGCAATTCCTGTTCAAGTATTACATTTTTTTCCCGTTCGGATTTATCAGTATATCTCCACTTGTCTCATCTACTTTTACAACATAAGAATTAAGGTTTGTTGCCCATACTGTTGCATCTGAAACTTTACCATTTCTAACGTCAAATACTGCATAATGCCATGGACATTTAAGGTCATAGCCATTAAGCTCACCTTCGTGTAAGGGCCCTTGTTCATGAGTGCAGATTTCATCAATAGCATATACTTTTCCTTCAACCATAGATAGGACAATTTGTTTTCCATTGGCTTCTACTTTAAGCATGCCTCCTTCCTTCAAATCATCTTTATTTGCTACCTTTTGAAACTGTTCTTCAGACATAACGGTACTAATTACCTATCAGACGTATATTTTTTTTCAGATGTATTTAATTGTCAAAATTTTCCATAGGCAAATTATCAATATCATATTCGTCTATTATCATATTTAAGGTCCGCAGTAACTTTATTGTTATCTGGTGTTTTTATTAGAACTAACTTACTCGTATGCTACTTTCATATTTAATAGATTTGATTTCATAAAATACATGCAGTTATAGAATGATAAATAAAGATTCACGATCGATAAAACAACAGCTAGATAATATTGATATTGTTACTACAAATAGAAACGAACAGCAACAATTGGTCCAGTTACATATTTTGGGCATAGCTGGAAGTATGCGGCAAGGTTCCTATAGCACTCAAGTGCTTAAAATGGTCCTCGAAGAAGCAAAGAAATACAAAACGGACACACAGATACTTGAATTGCGGCAAGTAAATCTTCCCATATATGATCCTTCAGCTTCAAATAAAAGTAGTAGTAACAACGATATAGAAATGGTCAGTAATGCTCTAAAATGGGCTGATTCAATTATACTATCTTCTCCTGACTACCATGGTTCTATGTCGGGTGCCATGAAAAACTTTCTTGATTACTTTTGGGAAGAGTTTGCTGGAAAGACATGTGGATACATAGTGGCGTCACATGAAAAAGGGTTGACAGCTGTAGACCAGATGCGAACAGCCATTCGTCAGTGTTATGGATGGAGCATGCCTTACAATATTTCAATAAATGGAGAAAAGGACTTTAATTCAAAAAGAGTGATCGTAAATTCCGTATTGATGAACAGAATAAAAATACTTGCGCGTGATCTCTCTGTCTATGGCAAATTGATAAGAAATCAATTTCTGATGGATGTCGCAAACAAGGAGGTACCTGAAACGTATGCTGCACACTATAGAGATTACTACAACTAGAAGACACACATTTAATTCCTAATTCCTATGACAAATTATAAAGGAGAAATGTGGTAACGCACATTAATAGTTAGGGAGAATGGCTGATATCTTGGGCATCGCTCACTCGGATCCAATGGATTCATATCTGCTTGAGCCCATCATATAAGAGGATTCAATCCATCTTATTATGATTACAGAATAATATACACTTTTTGTAGTGTTACTATATCTTGGTCACAGTTATAGAATAAATAAGTGAAGACTAAAGATGAATACATCACATATGTCAATAATAATTTTTTAAACTATATTGTTATAACACAAAAATTCCCGATAGGACAGGTTCAAACAAGGGGGTTAAAACAGATATCGGTG
>JAFAQB010000392.1 GCA_019246625.1 Nitrososphaeraceae archaeon | reverse complement strand
CCTCTCACAGGAAAGCAGCAACAAGAAACAAAAAGTTTTGTGGTAAGCGGCATTATACAGCCTACTGGAAATAACCAAATAGACAGAGCCATCATAATGAATGGAGATGCAGGAAATACTTTATTCCACAAATCAGGTAAATTTGATCAAATGGTGGTAGTGGCCCAATCAGCATCTTATGTTGACACTGTGCAACAAGAAATTACGACTCTGTATGGGGACAATATAGGAATAATTACACCCAAAGCTATTTTACAAATCAGGGAACGATTTCTAAATGGGAACAACTCGTTTATCCTAAGTGTTGCTTTTATAGCATTACTTGTAGGAGCCGTCGGAATTATTACCACTCTTTACACATCTGTTAATGAGAGAATAAACGAAATTGGTACCTTGAAAGCAATAGGCGCTCAAAAAAGTTTTATCCTATCTATGTTTTTAGTAGAGGCTCTAATTATAGGCTTATTAGGAGCAACTATAGGAGTAGGAGTAGGAATCGGTGGGTCTTATTTGTTGTCTGATTTTTCTGGACCAGGAGGAGGCGGCGGAGGACCAGGAGGAGGCGGCGGAGGACCAGGAGGAGGCAGTCAAGTACACGTTCCCCCAGTATTTCTACCGGCGGATCTTCTAAACGTATGGACACTCTCCTTAATTCTAAGCCTCGGAGCTGGTTTATTCCCTGCATGGAAAGCATCACGACTGTCTCCAATACTAGCTTTGAGAAGGTAGAGTTTTCCATCTACATTACTGTTTTCAAAAATACTTGCATTACTTTCTGTAGGATGGAAGACAAAGACAAGTTCAGAAAAGAAATTAAGTATTGCTATTTATGATATCTTGACTGAAAACACAGAAGGTAAAGGAAACTAAAAATGAGCTCTTTTAGCTTCTGTCAAAGGAAGACCATAATAAACAATGATAATTTGGCCGCGAAGGGATTCTATTTTTGAATTCACAACAACAACAAAATAAGATCGGTCTACTAATTTGATCAGCAACTCTATCAAATTTACTAAAGATGCAGAAGGAACTATATCCATAAGAATAAGGAGAGATCTATATTATGGATTGTTAGATGCATAACAATTCTCATTGTGATTCGAAAACAACTAAGAAAGCCCTTCAGAGAGGCTAGTATAGAAGACCTAAGGTCACTGCTGCATTGGATAATCTGATTGATTTGAAGCTAATTGAGAAAGTATGTAATAGGCAGGGTCTTGTTTGGAAGCTTACGCCACAAGGGGTATTCATTTTAAAAGAAAGCTCAGTAGGAGTGTGAATCATTACCCTTCTTCCTCTTCCTCTACTAATGCTAAAACTATCCCAATCCGTATGCATAACCTGACCTTCAGTTTTGATATCATATTGACAGATAAGAACCCGCGATTACACTGGCAGCCTATTAACAATGGCGTACTAAAATGTTTTATCAAATATCCAAATTATACATTAGAGCTAACCAAATCTCCAAATGGAAGTATATTGGAGGTACATTTATCTGAAGAGTATGTATTTGATAGCTATTACAATGAATACCATGATGGCATTTTAGAGATAACAAACTCGTTACTGAAGATGTTGTTAAACCAGGTGGTGGATAATACAATGATATGAGCGGGAAAAGAAAATGAGTCGGTATGAAGATTCAGTACGGCATGTCATGCTTGATCTAATTCTTCTAGCTGTCCCACTTCAATTTGTCTTACAACGACTTACTATCAGTCAACAGCGTATCTTATGATATTATCTGGTTGTTGTGAGCTAGCATCATCTCTTTCATTTTATCTTTCATAGCCTTTATCTTATTTTGCAAAGATAACTTAGGGCCAAATGTTGTAATACCATATACAGCAGCTAATCCTGCTGTTACCATAAACAGACCCATTAGAGAGATTCCGCCACACATGATAATCATATAATATGCTTCTTTTCATATAAATATTAAGAATACTGTTTACATTTTTAAACTGGCTAGTTGCAGAAAAAAAGTGAGTTAAACACAAAAGGCAAATCAAAGCCCTACCGAGTATTATTAGTTATCATATTAGTAATTTCAAAGATTCGGCATGAGATGACATGTCATACAAAATTGATTTTTCTTGCGGCTCTTACTGAGCACATCATTAGGACATGTTATAATATCAATTTATTTTTAATTGGAGTGGTCAAATTGTTGATAGTGGCAATAGAGGATATTCTAGGCTTCTATCTCTTTGGTTGATAATGAAGCTCGACTATACCGCAGTCAAATGGTGTCGACTTTACCAAGGTCAATTTTTGGACTTCATTTATATCTTTGAATATCGCCATGCCGCTTCCAACCGCGGCAGGATTGATAAACAAATGAAATTCATCAATAAGGCCTGCTTTAATTAAAGAAGAATCAAATGTGGCACCACCATAAACTATGATATCCCTACCCTTTTCTCTCTTTAGTCTCATAATTTCATCTGAAAGGTCGCCTGTTGCAAGAGCCGTGTTTATCCATTGCGATTTTTTTAGCGTTTTAGTAAAAACAACTTTTGGTGTTTCTATCATCTTTTTTGAAAACTCATAGAAAGGGTCATCAGGTTTGGTCATCATTATATGAGACCAATATGAAACAAAGCCGTCTGTCATTTTTCGACCTAAAATAATTGTGTCGACAGGCTCAGTTAATTTAAATATATATTTTTTGAGTTTCTCATCCCAGATCCAAACCATCCAATCCATCTCACCGTTAGATCCCGCAATATACCCGTCTATGGACATTTGCACTTGCAGCTTTAACTTTCTCAAGGTCTTCTATCTACCTCCTCATATGCCATCCTTAGTCCTTGTATGTCTAGTTTCTTCATCTGAAGCATTGCCTTTATGACTCTTTCAGATTTGTTTGCATCTCTATTATGTATCATATCAGCCAAGATATTAGGAACTATTTGCCATGAAACGCCAAACTTATCTTTTAACCAGCCACATTGCACTTGTTCTCCTCCTTCTGAGAGTTTCTCCCATAGGACATCTACTTCTTGCTGCGTTTCACAGCTTACTAAAAATGATATTGCTGGCGAGAATTTAAAAATTGGACCTCCATTTAATGCCATGAATCGTTGTCCTTCAATCTCAAAGGTCACGGTCATTAGAGTTCCTTTTAGTCTTCCGGCCACCTCAGCAGCTGATTCTCCGTAATGGGTAATATCTATTATTCTTGAGTTTTTGAAAATAGATGTATAAAATTTTGCCGCTTCTTCGGCGTTGTCGTCAAACCATAGATGAGGAGTGATTTTTTGCTGCATATTCATATCTGTTTTATCTAGTTCGTTCATAGGCAGCACTATTCAAAGTATAGTTAATAAATCCACTAGAGATCAAAAGTATAGTTGCAACAATATGGGTCTGACAAACAAGTAGAGGAAAAATCTACTACTGATTTAGAACTAGTGATGATACCTCATGTGAGCTTTATGGAATGCCCAATTAAGACCAGGTTCTGTTAATTTATCGTCGGATTTCTCCTAGCCAAGGAGCGATTCACCTTATATTGGGTACCAATCTTGCCATAATTTATTATGTGAGGTATCAATAATACATAATTCCCTAAATCCGGTAAGTAAACATCCAAACCATTCGTATCCTCACCACACTTCTTTTAGGATTAGATTATAGATTATGGCTTCTAGACAATATAATTATAATCGATGTTGGAGGAATCTGGGGATATTCCAGCGAGGTATAGTAAGGACAGAGTTTCTTTATCTTGTTATCATTCTACGAAATTCTGATAAACTATTTGATTCAATTGGACATTATTTAGCTGAAGAAGATGAGGAAACTCAATCTAACATAATTGTTGGTGCTGGTAACGATAACTTACACACAAACAATAGCTTAGATTATATATATCTTTTTACTTCTCAAAAGACATTGATATTAAATGTCTTATATTAAAGCAAATTATATGCAGTTATGTCTAAAAAAGGTGACAAATTAACGGGATCGACTAAGTTGCGCAAAAAAATGAATGTAGTCAGAATACCTGTTAAGCCTGTTAGGGTTGAGGAGGCAAAGAGAATGATATCCTCGGCTGCAGGACAATTAGCATCAGGCTTTCCGCCAATTCCCAACAATGATCTTATATATCATCACGGGAAGTTAATTCCTGACCTTAGCTTCTTCAACTTCTACGTTGGGAAGTCTAATGACTCTTGGAATAAAGATGATAAAAATTCAATTGATTCTGCATTAGCAGCAGCCATGTCAGACAAGAATCTTAACAACGTGATGGTTCAGTATTTCCCTGGACGTGACAATATCACAAGTACATTTAGAGGTTCTCAACCACTGTCTGGTGACTTTCCAGAAAGGTTCTTTAAAGACGATATAGAGAGTCTAGTGAACGATCTATTCTCTCAGGGAAAGCTAGATGGTCAGGACCTGAATAATACCGTTTTTAACTTTATGCTTCCTAGTGGAACAATGCTTAACGAGGGTCTTTCTAACCGACCTTCGTCACACGATTCCAGTAGGGGGCTAGGTGGATATCATGGCTCTGTTCATGTTCAAGAAAATCCCTCAGTCACTATATATTATGCTATAGGGGTTTTTTCTGAAATTTTAAATGGAGGAACGAATGGTATTGCGTTTGTTGATAGTCCATGGAAAAACATTGTAACTACCTTCTATCATGAACTTAATGAAGCCAGAACTAATCCAGATGTAGAAGATGCAGACCGGTTTCAACAGGATTCAGGAATTCTAGGATGGTATTGTGATAGTAATGAATCAAATAACATCCCGCCAGGTCCTCTTGGTAACAAAGTAGGTGGAGAATGTGGAGATATTCCTATGGATGAAGTATTTATATTTGCTAATGGAAATCTTTCGACAATAGTAAAGGAAGTCCAGCTAACGGATGGAACTGGAATTGTTCCGGTTCAGTTCCAGTATTCGAATGCAGTTCATGGACCTGAAGGACCGATTTCGACTCCTCATACTGCTGAAAGTTCTACATAATGAGTATAGTTACCAATAATACCATAAGATGTCGTCAGCTGCTCCTGAAAGACTGAGGCAATTTCTGTAAAGAAGGTCTTGTAAATAACCTTATACCGTTGCAAGGAGCTAACTTCACTTTAGCTAAGTTCGCTAAAGGAGGTAACTTTAGTGAGCTGTACTGACACTAATGCAAATTCATTTTATTATTTGGTGCTGCTTTTTAGAGGAGCTTGTGACCATTAATGCAACACCAATCATAATTATAGCGCTAGCAATCAGTACTTGTAGAGAAATTGGTTCCTTAAATATGGCCCAGCCTAGGAACACTGCTATGACAGGAACTATATATGCAAATGAGTTCGCAACAGATTCTGACTCTACACGAAGGAGCCAAAAGAACTCCACATAACCAAGTGCTGTACATAGAAATATCAAGTAAAGGTAAGCAGTAAGCAAATTTAATGAAAGGCCTGAAAAATGAATGCTTTTGAATTCCCCAATGACAAAGCTGGTACCAACAAGGATTATCCCTCCAACAAGCATAAACATACCGGCTGATGCCAGTATGCTAACTGGCAAATGAACTCTAGAAGAATAAAGAGAACCAACAGCCCAGAAAATAGAACTTGCAGTAAGAGATATTACGCCAATCAGATTAATAGAATTATTAGTAGCGCCTCCAGAAAAGGGATTTAAAAGAGTAAATAGGCCTAAAAATCCAGCTACTAGTCCAAGTATCATCCTTTTCGTCAGATGTTGCTTAAATACTAGTGTGGCGATTATTGCGATCCACAGTGGAATGGTAGAATTTAGCAATGCAGTCATTCCAGAAGATAAATATTGTGTACCCCAAGCTAACAATCCTTGTCCTCCAACAACTATTAACATAGATACCATGAGAACATCTTTCCACTGCTGTTTAGATATATGCTCAGTCTTCTTGATACCTTGCCATCTTTCTTTAATAATATATGCTACGAGAAGTGCTGCTCCTGCGATTGCAAATCTAATACCAAATGCAAGTATCGGGGGAACTACACCAATAATCAGTTTTATTGCAAGAAAACTTGACCCCCAAAGGAATGATAAAGTAATAAGAGCTACTAGAACGTTTGATCTAGGCATGTGCAGCCAAATGATACGTTAGTATAGCTGATTAAATCTGTTTGGAATCAGAGTTATATCATTCTGTTTGAAAGGCATAAACAGAACCTTGTATACAACCTACCGATTGGAAAGGCACGGATAGACAACAGAATCGAATATGCTCTAGATCTTATTGAACAAGGGAAGGTAACGCTATTATCACCAGATCAATCTAATTATGAAGTTTAGCAAAGAGGAAAAACATGACGGAAGTGTAAATGCCTGCTTAGAAGGAAAATGTGATCGATGTATGAAGAATAATAATGACGATTTTCCTCACAATATTCATTGCGAGGTCGAAGATGGTTTTGATTTTATCTCAAGTCATTTCCAAGAGTCACAATATTCCCAAGGAAAATTATGACAAAACATTGGGTTATCAAGTAGAGGTATTCAATAAAGAAGCTTTGGAATATTTTAAAAGTTCAAACTATGAAGATTGCAGGATAAATGCCTATCCTTCTTTTACTGAATACAAAGGCATCAACAGAACACCAATAAGTTTTCTTATGGTTGATTTAGACTTGAAAGACTTCGGGACGCGAAGAAGATTCAGATAAAAAACGGTTAGAAAAAATATTAAACAAAACATTAGAGAAGATTAAAAAAGAGGGAATCAGTGGTGGAACCCAACTGTGTTATGGACGGGCAATGGATATCACATATGCCAACCAGTAAGTGGACCTGTTTTAGAAGAATATGAAACATTCTATGAATTTAGAAAATATGTAGATAAAGACTTGACTAATATGTTTATTCAATTTGCTGAAGAGTATTTTACAGATATACTGCTTACCATTTACACAATCCGACTGTAAAGTCATGTTTAACTGCATAACCTAGCAGATTAACTCGTGTTTATCTTATGTCAAATCCAAAAGATTCTATAACGATTTTGCATATCAAATCCTTTAATCCTATACTATTTTATTCTCCGACCACACCAAAAAAGACATGGAACAAACTACGCTTGCTGCTAATTCAATCAATAATAATAAAACCAAAGAATACCTTACGTTTAGAGACATAGCACCACAATGGTTTGAAAGATTAAATAAAATATTAAACGAAAATGGTAATGATGATATTGTATATGAATTATACTCTGAAATCAATGATTATAAAAGATGCATAGTAGGAGAGGCATATGGGTATGACCAGTCCTATGCTATACAAGGAACTAAGAGGAATTGTCAAGAATGTACTGCAATAAGCGGTAACTTTTCGTTTGTACTAAGACGACATAATAACCACAAACTCAAAGAAATTATAGACAAATTTATAAAACATTGGAATGAAAAACATAAAGGATCATTATTGTCTAACTGATTTGCAGATCAAAAGAGTTAACTGCAAATGGATAATTATACCTATAGCTGCTGTCTTCAAATTTTTGAAATGACTGATGAATTTGACAAGTAATGATGACAATGCGTATGCTACTGCAGTAGTGCTACCTGATATAGTATAATACACTTCTAGACTGCAGTACGTGTGCTATAGAAACATATAACAAACTAGCAGAAAAGTACAGGACAACTGATTTAGTTACACATGAAATGTTCGAAGATCTACTAGAAGACGAGGTCGACGATGAAGAACAATGGGAAGAACTTGGTGGAATATGGAAGAAATAGAATGAGTCCTTATCTACTAAAAATAATGTGAAAACGGCGGTACATTACAAACCTTCTCATCTAGTTGTATTTTGACGGTCTATCTAATAGTAATTACACAAAGGAATGTCCAGTAACGACTTTATGATATCTTAGAGGCAATGGTCACTTGATAGCAGTTGTTAGTTCAGTGATACTAATATTGCCTCTCTTTTGGAATGTAGGATTTTTCCTTGTTTAGACTTCTCGCAATCCGTTTTCCGTTATGGTCCATAGCCTCCAATCTGTGCGACTGGGTCTGGGTTGTACTTCTTTAACTAAATGCAGCCACTCCAAATCATTTAAGTGCTTCCTTACCTCAACATCCACAAGTCCGCTACGTGTGATTATGTCAGTCTCAAGGACATCTCACGTCAAGATTGAGGATTTAAAGTTATTTCTAAATCAATTTACATCGGTATCTACAGACTTTTCCTTAGGAAGATTATAATCTACATAAAAAAGGGCTCTTATTACTAGATACATTGTCATCAACTTTTTGCATGCCTATATCTTCTGAGAATGAAAATACTTCTATAGGACTAGAGAAATGATAAATAGCTTTTTCTTCAAGCGTTTGTATTTCATTTAACAGCTACTATATCTTATTCGATAGTTCAATATAGTTTGTAAAGATCTCTAACAAATCCAATCGAGTAACACGACTTTCATTGCTATATTACTTCCCAACCCAAGTAAGACCATGGAAAGGCTCAAGGACAAAGTTGCAGTCATCACAGGCGGGAACAGGGGCATAGGGCTTGCCACAGCACAAAGGTTCGTTGCAGAGGGTGCATATGTTTTCATCACAGGTCGCCGACAAAGTGAACTTGATGCAGCAGTAAAGCATATCGGAAAACAATATCAGGGGCGTTACCACCAGAGCGGCAACAATAATGAAAGTGAGATTTTGATAAATAGCTAATACATTCATAAATGTAGAGGTTCAATCGCTAATATATAGCGAATATGTCAAGATAATATTATAGATCAAATATGTTTAGGTGCAAAATATATAGGAGGTCATAAGGGATTTCCAAAGTCAAAAGACACAGACGTCCTGATATTTTCAGACAAAATAGAAGTTGAAAAGCTTGGATTAAGCATTCCTTATAAGTCTATGATAAACATAGAAAACACAAATGCTGAGAGAATCACAAAGACAAGGGTGCTTCTTCTAGGAATAGCTGGGCTCTTATGGAAGAAAAAGTATCTCTACACAATAGTAGAGTATGATGATGGAATAGATAAGCAAACAATACTACTAGATTTCCATAGAGATGTAGACAAAGTACAACCACTAATATATCTAAAAATGCTTGATTGCAGAAAATAAACAAAATCAATAACAATTCCATTTCTTTTTTTCTGTCGGTAGTAGTTTGATGTATCTATATATTTATAAATAAAGTTTTGACTAATTCAATATAGTGAATTTCGTATAGTACAAGAAATACCTTTTGAAGAGATTATAAAATTAATAGAATATATTCCTATTACAGGAAATCTTCCTAGCAATGGCAAATTTGTTAATGGTACAAACATAGATTCCACATTCTACTTTAAACATCTAGATAATGTGGCAAGCTTTAGAGATATTGTAAGAGTCATAAATACAAAACTTCTAAAAGATGCACAATGGAAGAAGCTCTTAGGACAAAATCGTCATAAACAATTGCTTGATATAGGTTGCTCATACCCTGTTGAATATCTTTTATTTGATTTTTGTCTTGCAGCTTTAGAAGGCGATTATCTAGATGCAAACTTATATCTTTCACACTCTTCTCACATCCTAGGATTGCATCGCTCATTTAGTCTTATGTTGTCTGTAATTATAAATGAACCATTAACTTATGATAAAGATGTTAGAGAGCTTTTGACTTTATTAGCAAGAGTAACTGAACCACGTAATGCAAAAACGTACCTTAAAACATATGGGACTGAATATGAAAGGCGATATAGAATTTATCTACATGAGTTAGAGAAACTAAGTTACTGATTGGAAGAATGGCTTTAATGATTTATCATATTTTATTATTATGTAATTATTTGCTGCTTTTGTACTTCAGGCTGAATGACGACTCAGGGGTATTGCTAAGACGTGAAGGATGAACATCTGCAGTTGCGGATAGGATAATAATAATCTCTTAATACAAATAGTACTACTGCTTTTTGATAAATAAAAACTGCTAAGTAATAGTGTTTGCCAAAGTATAGATTAATAATAAGTTTCTAAATTTAATCAGTGTTGTCATTTTCTTCAAATCATACTGAAGAACAATTGTAATACTAGCAAAGCAAAGTAAGACATACATGTGTTAAACAAAAAGCATGTAAAACCCAAAACATATGCAATATGAATCGCAGCAAAAAAAGTAATGATGATGCGACGGAATACACAATATCCTATGTCAAGGAAATCAGCGTTATCAATAAGCATGGTTATAGTGATAGAGCGATAAATTTTGCAAAAGGCGTTGTGTTATTTCAAGGATTGTCCTGGATAGTTCAAAAGCACTGCATGCAGCAAAATGACTATATCTAAAGAACGATTTTGTTGATATTCCTAGATACAATGATAACTATAGAGCAGATGTGTTTATGTAAAGAAGGTTGACGTGATATTCAAATATCACTGCTGTACATTTCAAATGTATCTCCGTTTCTGTAGGTCTTATTATCAAATATCATTTCAGCAATTTTTTCTGCCACATCATGAGGCTGGAGCATTTTGCTCCTATTTTTTTGATAATATCTAAAATCATATTCTTGCCACATTTTTGTCGCTACCTCTCCAAGAAATATTGTTAATACTCGGATATTCTCATATTCGCTAACTTCAAGTGCTAAGCTTTCTGCTAAACCCAATAGCCCAAATTTACTGGCACAATAACAAGTCAACATTTTCTATAAAATTCTAGGCTATATCATTACATATTTTTTATTCTCCTTTCAACCATCAATGCTACATATGTTGATCAGGGGGCGCGGCGCCATATTAGACACAACAATTTGTGAATTGCAAGGTTCTATGAATTTTAAGTACACAATGTGTTATGTGTCGCCAGCCAGAATTGGCTATTCTCAAATCAGTCGAGATACTGATAAATTTTAATAATAATAGCCCTTGTTTTATTAATAAGAAATTATAGTTTATGAATAAACAATGAAGAAGTAACACTATTTACCAAACTTAAAACAATTGTATGATATTACATGTAATAGCTTTACTCAACAATATCAATAAGCATAGATATTATTAAAACTATGGAAACACAGACAGACAAAAAAGTTAAGCAACAAAGAAGAACAGCAACGCTTGCAGTACTCGTAATAGTCGGAGGCTTTGTAGGTATGATATCTATATCAGTATTAGCAGAAGCTGCCACACCATGCGTTTCTTTCCAAAGCTACCCGTCTATATCTTATGGTACTTGTACATCAACAGATAATGGTAATAGTGGTAGAGTCATTAGCATGTCAAGTCCAGTTAGCATATAACATGATACATCTAAAATAGACAATTCATAATATCTTCAAAAGCTGTTCTATTCTTTATTTTTTGAATGTTTTGAGTGGCCCCAATAATAATATGGGTCCTGATAACTCTGGTAACATTAGTCATGATCACCGTCAGTATGAAGAGGGTGACAACAATGACGAAAGACAGCCTAATTTTTTAACTCCATAACTACAATTGTGAATCTACACCAACTAAACCTTAAGATAATATAAAACAAATATTGTAATCGATAACCAATAAATAACTATATGATAGATGAATGAATTCTTAGCATAGTCGTCAACAATTGATAATTTGCGTCTACTATATTATATCAGCTGGTATGATGTGTGTGGCAGACTTGTCCTTCTACCTCCTTCTACACAAAGTAGTATCGACAATCCTTCTACTATCCTTATACCTTTAGCATTAGTGAGTTCTAGTCCAGTACTGGCATAGGAAAAACCGCTGAGTTAAAGATAGGTCACACCTAAGTAAAACCGCCTGCCTGACTTTTTTGATTGCATTGTTTGGAGTAGTACATTATGGCATAAATTTTTGCGATGTGTAGAATGCGATGCTTTTCATATAGGTCTTGACTTGCTATAAATCTATACTTGATCTCTTCTAAAGAGGGTTTTGTTAATTGTTTATATTTGAATTGCTCTTTGACCTTGGAATGGAAGGTTCTAAATACAATTTCTTGTGGGGTATAGCTACTTCTTCTTATCAAGTAGAAGGAGGAATTTCAAACAACGATTGGGATTACTTTACCCGTTCTGATGCTATTAAGAAAAGGATATCTTCGTTGACAAAGCCAAGCATTTTTTACAAAGGTAGAACTCAAATTCATTTGCAACCAGCTGGCGAAGCTGTCAAGTTCTGGGAACCAGAATATTATGAAAGCGATTTTCAGTTAGCCAAAAGTCTAGGTATGAATGCATTTAGAATCAGCCTAGAGTGGGCTCGCATACAACCCAAAAAAGATCAATGGAACCAAGAGGCATTGGATCATTATAAAAAAATGTTGAGATCCATGCGAAAGGGAGGTTTAACACCTATTGTGACATTGAACCATTTTACTCTACCGCTGTGGGTATTGACTCCCCCGGACAAAATTACCAAAAATATAGTACAACTAATACTACCCTCACCACTAAGAGATGCTCCTATAGGAGAACCACCATCCACAGATCCATACTGGAATTCTTTAAGAGGATGGGAAAACGATCGAACAGTTAAGGAATTTGTCAAATTTACTGAAAGGATAGTTTTAGAATTAAAAGACCTAGTTGATTATTGGATTACAATAAATGAACCTGTAGCTTCCATTGTAGGCTTAGGATATATTGGTGCATTATCTCCTCCTGGTTTTTTTCTTGATGGTAAAAGAGCTAAACTAGCATTGCATAATCTTATTGAAGCGCATATTCAAGCATACGATAAAATCACAGAATTAGACCTCGTTGATGCAGATGGAGATGGCCTTCCAAAAAGAGTTGGTCTTGGACATTTAATGACATATATCATTCCAGCCAAACCTAACAGTATCTTGGGAAAAAGGGTATTAAATAAGAGTAATCATCAAGCTGCAGAGAATGCCTCTTACTTTTTGAATGATTACTTCCTTAACGCTGTGATCAAAGGTGAAGAGGATGTAAATTATTTGAATACTCTCAAAATACATGATAAAACTAGCAAGGACTTTCTCATACATGATAACTGGAAAAATAAAGTTGATTTCATAGGTCTTAACTATTACCGTCGTATACATGTATACCATAGTATTGTAGTTGCGCTATCTTCAGCCAGATTTATTGGAGGCGCATTCATAAATGACTTGAATGAAAAGACCTGGAAGAGTAAATCTTCACCTGATTCATATGGCATGCTTAATGATCTGGGATGGGAGATATATCCTCAGGGAATCTATGAGCTAGTTATGAGGTTAACCAACAAATATGCTAAACCAATTTTTGTTACTGAAAATGGTATTGCTGATAAGCATGACAGATATCGTGGCCCGTTTATTGTAGCACATATTGAGCAAATCAAAAGAGCAATTGATAACGGTGCAAATGTTATAGGATATTTACATTGGTCTATGATGGATAATTATGAATGGCAAGAATCTTATAGACCTGAAGCAAAGTTTGGATTATTTAAAATTGATAAGGATAGCAAAAATAGTCGAACAGATCGGGAGCAGCATCTTAAAAGACAAGTAACCAAAGGTGCCGAAGTACTCAAGCTTATAATAAAAGAATCCGTTAAGCAAGGCAAAACTACAACGATTGCAGATTCTGCTATATCAAGAGCAAAGACTGATTATGGAATATTTACAGCTGATGGTTCAAGCATAGTTTTGCCCACATAAAAAATTGTAGGTCATCTTCAACAGCTGCCCCGACGATTTCGTCCACATCTCGCCTTGCTGCTGGATGTTAAGATGATTCACCTGAGAAGTATTTACCTTTAGATTTGGCAGCTATTGCGACTTTATCTGATAATAGAATTAGAAGAAAAGAAGAACCCTAATTGAAGTTACTTTATCAGGAAATCTCTTTGATACTATATTCATGTCTATAAAATCAGACGAGAAGGAAAGGATAATATAGCGTGGTCATTATCAGAATATCCAAATGAGCTGTTAATAATGTAAATAACATCAATGATAATACTTGGATAATTCGATATTAATTTATGGTAGAAGGTTTGTTTGATAGTTTTCCATAATATTCCTATAGATCTTTAATGTTTCATTGCTAACTAGTTCTGTTTTCAATCTGTGATATCTTAAGTATATCTAGACAATAAGTTAGAGTTTTCAAGAGAGACATACATAATAATGATATTCTGACCTATAGCCTCCTCCAAACTGTAAATTCGCTAATCAATTGGCCCACGGTCCCAAAACCATATTATATCTGCAGTGTTTGATTTAGCGTGAACAGTATTAGTCCAAATAAGTTTACAAACTATCATCTTTGTTATTTTTAAAGTACCTTAATTTTTAGAACAATATGCCAACCATAGTTCATTTTGAAATACCTGCAGATGATGTTGAAAGGGCAAAGAAATTCTATAGCACTCTGTTTGGATGGAAAATGGAAAAATGGCCTGGAACAGACGGTGAGGACAACAGTTCTTCGTCTTCTAATATGGGATACTGGATGATAAGCACGACAGATAGCAATGGAAATAAAGCGTCTATAGGCGGAGGAATGATGAAAAGACAGGATCATCAACATATCACTAATTTTATAGATGTAGGTTTAGTAGATGAATATTCATCTAAGATAGAAAAGTTAGGTGGTAAAGTAATTGTTTCTAAGATGGCAGTACCAGGTATGGGATATTTTGCACTTTGTCATGACACTGAGAATAACAATTTTGGTATTTGGGAATCTAATGAGGGTGCAAGGGTTCAGAGTAAGTCCCATGCTCTATGTCTAACTTCTATTTGGACATATCTTACTTGATATGTCAAGCAAATTTTTGACATATCTTACTTGAAAACCAGTATCCAAAAATGTTTTTACTACTTGTATATTATTGTTATCTGTATAGCTCAGATACCTGATACCCTCATGTTTCTCTCTCTTTTGTTTATCCAATAGTTTTTTCTTTGTTTCAAGAAAATAGTTGTAGCTAAATTGCAGCCCACCTGAGGTCATACAAATTGACAATCGATTTGATGTTTCAATTAATAAAACAATTCGCTTGATAATTTCATCTGGCTGTGTCATTATCGTTGTTTCAAAATGCGAAACTCCATCTTCAGTTTCTTTAATCTTTTGTTCAGCAGGTACTGCCTTGTTCCAGTGTGTCAAATACATACTGCTGTCCTTCTGCAAATGCCTTGACATCACTGAATATCATTTGTATCGTTATATGATCATTGGCTAAATATAGATTAGCTAAATAGATACTTTGATCAGCTATTCCAAAGTTGGCTTTAACTTCATAAGTGCCGAAGTTTTGTTTTTATATAACAATATCATGTACTGGTTCAGCATAATACCAACTAGATATGAACACGTCCGATATGGAAGATACGTGGTAAATACAGGAAACAGATGAAGCGCGGCTATTCCGAACTGCTGTTGTACAATCAACGTAACAAGGATGAAACCATAATATCAGTCATAAAAAGATTATTTGGAGAACAGATTACGTCAAGCCTAGTAAGAACATAAAACAGGGAATTATCATTCAGATGCATAGCCTACAATATCCATAAATCAACTAACCTTACTGTAATAATCTATGGTTTCTACAAAGCCAATCCAGCCAAGTTTCTTTATATATCGGTCAGAAGATTGTTTTATATGGATCCGGACAAACCAGTTCCAAAATCAACATCATCATCTGAGTCTGATACTTTAGAAAATCAGACTTCATCTTCGTCTCTGCCCAGCATTCAATACAGTGCAATATTGGTACCTCATGATGGCTCCGAATTGTCCGACAGAGCCTTAGGTCATGCATGTTACCTGTCAAAGTTATCAGGTGCTGAAATAATTATCCTAAATGTGATCGAACATGTCAAGAATACAGATTCTAGTGCACTCACAGTAACTTCTAAAGAAGGTCCGGATAAATCAAATGAAAACGTAGGTATTACGTTAGACGGTGGGCTAAAAGAAATGGTAGATAGAAAAATAAGACTATGCAAACAATCGGGAGTAAAAAGTCAAATTTCTTACAAAATACAAACAGACAGGCCACCATATGATGAAATAATAAGTCTATCTGAGGAGAAGAATGTTGATTTGATAGTTATGGCAAGTAGCAGAATTTCATCTTCAATAAAAGTTTTTGGAAGCATAACTAGAAAGGTAATAGATAATGCTAAAAAACCAGTACTTGTCATACATGAACATGAACAAAAATAGATAGATATCATCTCTTACCATAGACGTCTTAATATATACAAATTGCAGTCTTTGGTAAGACATTCTGCAGAGAAGATCTAAAGCATGGTCGACCGTCTGCAAAAGCTGTGGTTTTATAGCCAAAGATCCCAATTGAAGACCTTTAAAGGATCCAGATAACTCGACACTCCTTTCGCTGAATTTTAAAGCTCAGTATGAAACCAACATGTTTGGACTGATAAAAACAACTCAGGCAGTTCTTCCAACTATGAGAAAACAGAAGTCTGGTATAGTTGTAAATATTAGCTCGGCAGCTGGAAGATTTGGTTATCCTGCTGGCTCAGCTTATGTTAGCACAAAGTTTGCAGTTGAAGGACTAAGCGAGTCCATGTTGTATGAACTTGAGCCATTTGGTATAAAAGTCGTAGTAGTAGAACCAGGAGTTATTAGAACAAATATCTTCAATAGTGTGGTTCTTGCAAAGTCTCAGGATCCGAATTCTCCATATTCACAGATAATGCAAAAAATGACTACAGGCTTTGAAGACATGTTGAAAAATACATCATCTTCAGCAGACCTTGTAGCAAAAGTTGTGCTTAGCGCTGTTACAAATGAAAATTCGAATCTTAGGTATTTAGCTGGAAAGGATGTTGTCATGTTGTTAGAAGCAAGAAAAAATATGTCTGATGTAGAATTTCATAACTTGATCAAGAAACAGTTTAATCTGCAGAACATACAAGCGCGGGTTATATCAACTCCCAGAAGGTGATAATGCAAAATAACATACGATAGTTCCGTAGACAATGCAAAGATGAAATCGAGATCAAGATCGAATTGCCATGACGAGGAGTATCTCTGGTCTACTGATGCCAAAGGTACACGAATAACCACGGTCAAAGTACAGGTGACTAATCAAGATCCGTACACTACTAACTTTTTACAATTCAAGAAGGTTCTAGTGATTGGCCTAGGTCAGCTCGGATTACCAGTCGTAAAACAAAGAGGCTTTGACACTTACGGGTACGATATAAGTCCAAAAGCTGTGAAGTTGGCCCGGAAAACAGCGGCGATTGAAAATGCTACTACTAATTTTAGTGAATTTGATGTCTTTATCTTATGTGTATCTACCCATAAACCTGACTCCGATAGCTGGTAGGTTATCTGATATTTATGGGAAAAAGAGAGTATATCTTGTGATAATGATAGTCTATGCTGCCGGAGTACCTATAGCTGGCTTTTCAACAAACATATCCACTATGCTAATTGGTCGAGGACTACAAAAGTATGTAGGTCGTAGTCGATGTAGGTATATCATTATTTCCTATTGCGTTTAGTATTGTAAGAGATCAATTTCCAAGAGAAAAAATGGCGATAGGTCAGGGAATAATCACATCCATCTTTGCTGGTGGAGCAGTAATCGGTTTGTCTATTGGTGGTTTATAATAATTGATGCATATGGAAAATTTAGTTTACATAAGATTCCATGTCTGATCTTATGGCGTAATCTAAAAGTCTGTCCCTGTATCATTACCAGTAGAACGAAAAATACCCAAATTCACCGAACTTGAAACTATGCATACAACAGCAGAACAGCAAGAAGAAATGGAAAAAAGATTATTGAAGAAAAATAATAATGAATAAAACATTATAGTCTTAGTAGAGTGGCCCACGCTACTTTAACCAGATAATCAAGGGTTCATCTATTCATTTTGAATTTTATGTCGTTCGTTATGATTCTTGAGTCCATGAAGATACTCTTCTAACTCCTGAACTCCAATCTGCAAATATGCTATCTCGTTTCTTTTGTTATAGCTAATTTTATATATGTTATATATGTTATTTTATATATGTTATCTGATTATTCATATTGTCTAGTTGATTTTTTGCCATACTCTTTTTGTAGTCAATAGCTTCTAGCTCGTCCTTTATCTTTGCATACTGCTTTTGAATCTCGGATTTTATACGTACCAGTATTTACAGTCTGAACAAACCAATCTATCTTGTCAGTTGTTATTCCTTCTCTCTTTAACAGCCTGTATAATTTCAGATAGGAGAATTGTACAAAAATATTATTATAAAGAATTGTATTTTTTTTGTAATGGTCATAGACATAGGGTTTTCTGACATGCTTAGTATAGCGCAGACAATTGGTATTGTATCAACATTACTGCTAACGTTATATTACTACAGGAGACAAATACAAAAAATATCAACAGATATTGAAACTCAAGTTCTCAATGATTTGGATGAAAAGGTACATAGGTTAAATGAGTCAATGGTCGAACATCCAGAGCTATCAAAAGTTGTAACTAATCTTCCATCAATATCTTTGGATGCTCAATATTCTTTTGATGTACTTAACGTATGGTCACATGCTTATGATATGCGAGAAAGAAAAGTACTTAACGACAATGAATGGTCTGGCTGGGTGCATTGGATGAGAAACGCCTTTAAAGAAGGTACAATAAAGGAGCACTGGAAACAAATCCAACGTAATGAATGGTTTGATCCTGCCTTCGAAGACTTTATGAATAAGGAAATAATAGGAGCCTATTGGAAAATTGAATGATGAAAAGGCACCGTAGCTTCTTTTTGTACTCTCATTTTATTTAGCTATTTTCTTTTTGACTAATCTAGTTGCAATTTCCCCAATACTTTCAGAGCCTCCACTTACACTAGCACTACCGCCAACAGGACGTTCTTAACCAAGGGAGGCTCCTTTGTCGCAACAGAACCTTTCTGATATTTATAGTAGGTTCGGGAGTAGGGCCATATTTCCAATCCTATTGGGCGGGCCTCCGAGGCGCAATGAGCATGGCTTTTAGAATACCTGTTGCTATCCCTTAATTCAGGATAGTTCACAAGTGTGTGGTAGACAATTATAGGAATGAAGAAAAAGATTTTTTGATATGCTGCGAAAAATTCCAACCCATGGATATTTAATCAAATAACAACACCCACACGTGCATACTGCCAGTACTTTATTACCTCCTACAAAATTAGGGGAAGATGCATTTCATCACATCTCTAAACCTTAGCCATTTTTTGCATAGGAATATGGAGAATTTGGAGGTTAGATTTTGTTTTTCCTTTAGGCGTTAGCAATACCTGTTACATTGTACTAGGTACTCATAGGAAGATCCGACTTATCCATATATACAAAAGTCTAAGGAATATTAATTACAATCTTATGGTCAAGGACACAAAACGTGTTTGATCCAACGGCGCTGATTCAATTAATAAACTAACCCAGCAGCTTTAGTCACTTCAGCAACATTTTGATATTGTCTGTCTTCTATATTCTGGATAGAGGATAATACATCTTCACTAGGATTCTTTTGTTTCGCAAATTCAATTATATTGTATTTGCTTACCTTGCTTGTTCGGTTATTACTTTTTGTACTTCTCCTGAAACATCATCTTTAGGTATCTGTTGCTGCTATCTGAAGACGTAGTCATCGTTATCTATTTTGTGTACATTATGGCTTTTTAATATTACAAATAAATAATAAAATAAAGATATTCATATTCTTTAACAAGATCATTTGGGGCTTTGGTCTCTATGTTTTGAATATGTCTTGATATTCTTTTTCCATTTCATTTCTCACATTATAATACTAACAAGCATAGAGATCTCTATTATAGCTTTTCTTCATCACCTTCTTCTTGTTTTGACTTAGCAAATTGTTCTTGTGAAGGTATGTTATGAAGAAGGCTTCGCGTGTGAATATACGAACGCATATTGAATCAACCATAAGATGGGATGGTGCAGAAGGAGAATTATGACACCAAAACCAATCAAAAATATTTTTGTGCTGATTCTCTCCTCTTCTTCTTTACTGTAAAGTAATCCTTATAGTAACGCTTGGGACTGTACTTGTGAACTCGTATATTTGCACTATGTCTTCTATCAATATTGCCATACAAATTATTATTTGTAAATCCTTTTGTTTTTTCGTCAGAATTGATTTTTTTTCTGCTTCTTTCTTGTTCTTTAGCAAACTGTTTTGTCGCTTGCCATCTATAGATAAATTTGCTAGCTATTATACCACCTACAATAATAACCCAAACCCACAGTGGAGGATTTTCCAATTATATCGCCATTCATATTAAATAATACCATAATCAAATATCAACCTTAACACCACCACACTCTCAGGACAGTTTTTATTTTTTGCGTGAATCCTGACCGTTTACATCGAATGTTATGAAGCATGACCTCAAAAATATGACATATATATTTATTATATAACTTTAAATGATAAGAATTTACCTATAACTAAGTTATTAGTATCATTTTTATTTTCGGAAGACCATTTGCTTTTTAGAGGTAGAGGTAGTAGTTGGTTTTAATTCCTGTTAGATTGATGCCGCTTGCCATAGCAATAGTTACCGGATCTGCACTAATATTAATGTCAATTGTTGCTGAAAATAATGTATATGCTCAATGGATAATACCATCACAACTAAATGGCGCATACAAGCAACAACAACATATTGAAGATAACAATCAAACAAAAATACTGGGAGCAACAACAATTCTACATCAATTGATAAAATCCGTTCCCGGAAAGTAAATCACATATTAAAACCACTAGTTTTCATTTCTTTTATTATTGCCTAATAATAGATCTTGGTTGGAACAGATGATCTTTTCTTGTCTGGTCGAACTGGCTATATCTGAAGAATTGGCAAAAACACTCTAGGTAAGAATGTAGTTGCCTGTCTTTCTATGATTATTGTTCTTCTTATTTGCTGCAGCATATATTATATCGCTGCAACTTCTTGATCGATAGCAAGAATACTAGACAGCTCAGATTGGATAGGCTCTAAGCACCATTATTCTGAATATTTAATTCAACTCTGGTTTTCAGAGACAACACGTGTGCATTTGCAGAAGTCACATGGGAAAGGAGACGTACCACAATATAATGTTCTTGTTCTGGTAAAAGTTTATGACCAAAATGATCAAGGTTCATTCTATATTTGACCTCTGCTATGTGACGGAGGTAGGTTCAATTCCTTTGATACCAAGATATGATGCCATACGTTGAATTGTTTGGTAGACTCTATTAAGAAATAGATCAGTAAGCCGCTTTTTATCTAGACTTACATAATGAAGCTTTAATAGGCCTAACTCTGTATCATTCAAAAATTGAGTCAATGTTATTTATCACCATTTATCTCTAACTTTTTCAATTGCTCTTGACGTTCGTCATATGAAAGTTGAATTGCTTTAATGGTTCGTAAATCACTATTCTAGCTGACTTACTTGAGTCTATGATTTTAGTCAAAGAGGATACCTGTAGGGTCCTTGATATGTACTTGAGGCGTTGCAAGAGTTTGTCCTGGCTCTGCATTATTGAAGAAGTTTTTAATAGAACTATGAACTTTTAACCACTCTTATTTTTCTTTTTCTTTCCGAACAGGAACAAAATGGAAACAACTACGGCAACTGCAGCCATGAGAAGGTTAACCCAAATGATGTAATTTCCACCAAAAAGGTTCAAAGTAGATTGTTGTATGGCTGGAACAGAAACTATAAACGATGCTAACAAAGCAACATCATGAGTTTGTGACGTTATCCTTGCGATAACTTGGTATGATCCCATATCAGGAAAGATGATATTGATAGAAAAATCACCATAAGGGGCCGATATGTTTGTCAATCGAAATGCTGTTTCCTGATTGCTAGCAACTCCTAGTATTACTACCCTTGCCAATAGGTTTGTTACAGGTTTACCTGTCTGCAAATTTTCGACGGTAAATCTCAGCACAGATGGTGAACCTATTGTGGGCTGCGCAGGTGTACTGCTAAACAGAATTTTTATATTGTGTTCTCTATCCAACCAAGCCTTAGTACCGTTCGTACTAACTTGTCCATATACTGGGGAAACGTGAGGGAAAATAGTTATCAATGACAAGGTGGTCAGCAATAGCAGGATGATCAAATTAAGGGAGCATAATTACTAGATTCTTCTTGAACCAGCAAGTAAGGATTTTCTGAATTTGCCGTCTAAAAGTGGTGAAGACGTAAAGGAAATTATTTTAACTCCTCTCCACTTGAAATTGTCTGCAATCATAGATTTTTATTATTATTATCTGTCAGGTCTTGTTCTTGATCAAGGCAGTTCTTGTTCTTACTTTTGAACTAAATAACTTAGCAGCGGTATATCCAAGGAAAGAAGATAATCTATTGTAAAAATCTAAAGCTTTCAGAGTCATAGAGGAACAGATTATGTTGTTAATTATATTGTCACACTTTTATGAATGTGCTTTCTGATGTTGTATTTGTTCAAATGACGGTGTTGCAGGTATATAGTATTCATGGGTAGTTATTGTCGCAGAATGCGGACCTCCAAGACTAATAGTTTTAGCTGATATATTCTTCAAAACTATATCCGTAACTGGATCTCCAAATCCAAACTGACCATGATATACACACATCTGCGGGGCGACAGATATTTGTGATATATAGCCAAGTGCCATTGGAGCTAAATCAGGAGCACGGCCAACAAGAACCTGAAAAATGGGAGCATAAGGATTATTAGCATCACATGGTAAGTTCAAGGCTATATGTCCTTTACTTGCATACGGTGTTGAGTCGTATAACAAGATGAATTGATTTCTGCTGAGATTTACACCATGGAGAGGAACCGTTAATGCTGCCATGCTGACATCTGATTTATGAACATAATCTAGACTACTAGCTATTTGTTGACGCATTGCTGAATCAAGATTTGTGCGTTCAGCTAAAGCGGTCTTGTTGCTACTACCAGACGACATATTTTGAGTATAATATGTGCCAGTAATGATTACAGCAATGTAAACAAGTATTGCCAAACTAGCAGCTGCCATAGTTGTTAGTGCGATAGTCATATATAGAATAACATGTTGGATGATATAAAGAATTTCCCTGGCATAAGATAACACATGGAGTAAAAAAGGGCATAACTTAAGGACATAACTATGCTAGGGAAATACAAACAAGCTATAGAATGTTATTATAACTCCTTGGAGATAAATTAAGATGACCCGCATATGTGGATTGCTCCTCACTTTTTTAAAATCTAGAAGATACTTTTGGATGGTAGTCCAAAATTATTTAGACAACCATGTCTACGAACCTGCGGATACAGCTTTTATCAGTACATAGTCGATAATTTCTCTTTGCGATGAATCTTTCATCTTCAATGCGGAAATGTAGATGACTCTCTCTACAAATTCAATGAGCAGAGATTTTGCGTATGAAAATCTCTTTGTCTTCAGCCTTTGTCTTAATACTTGTCTGTTTTGAACATAGTAATTAGCACATTGCTTATATACACTATGTCCGACATGTTGAACTTCTTGTATCTCAAAACCCTCTGTCATTATTGCCGATTTTATGTTATCTAAACTATAGTGTTCAGATGCCCAGGTAAAATAAAGGATTCCAAGTTTTGCAAGTTGTAGTATAATAGATTCATTAGGCAAGTTTGGACCTAGAACTGGAATAGCAACTACAAGCAATCCTGCAGGTTTTAGAACCCTTCTGCATTCTCTTAGAAATCCAGATAGTGGTTTAAAATGCTGTGGAGATTCTAAAGCAACTATTGTGTCGACACAAATATCTGCAAATGGCAATCTAGTGGCTGCTGCATTTACTAATGATATCGATTTGGTTAGATCTACATTCCTATTTATCATATAAAGTTTATCATCTTTAGCTATTGTAGTAGTAGGTAAAGTTATTTTTTGTAAAGCTGTAGTTAACTGTTTGAGATTAATGTCAACACAAGTAATATCCAAATTATTATACATAGATTTCCAAAGCATCGCTGGAGCACAAAACCCGCTTCCAATATCTATTACTTTTTTTGCAGATCGTAAATCAGCGAAGTTTCCGACCAATTTGCAGAGTTGTATCTGGGCTTGAATAGGACTAGTAGTACTTTGAGTCCAGTAACCAAAATTGAGCATATTATTATTTGGATCAGCTAATGAAAGTTGCACAAAGGGTGTTAATGAATTATAAACATCTATGACATCCTTTTCACTCCTTCTGGTTATCCATAAAATAGATTTTAATAAGTTTAGTAGTAAAGCCAAAGATCCGTATTAATAATAACACTAATGGTTAATTAAAACATAATGTAAAATCTTCTATTATCTATTTGAATATTGTGAAAACTTTTGCGAAATAAGTGACTCAAATATATACCTTCGTCAGCATATGTTGTTGTTTTCAATATTAATTGGCCGTTAAATTATAATTCAAATATGTATCTTTTATGCGTTACTTGCAAATCACATAAGATAAAACAGTATCTTCGAAAGCATAAACAGGATATGATACCCGTTTGGCCGCCAACAGCATCACCAGAATTTAAGGTAGTAGAATAATGCTGTAGCATATCTAAAAAAGACCTATTGGTACTAACATGCTATAGCTCATTTACAGATTTTAGAAAGGAAATAATCCAGTACTTCAGAACCATGCATTTCAATCTGAATATGCAAAATTATCTAGTTAGGGACATGTCAGCATATTTATGTTAACTGCATAGGTCCGTACTTCCATTTGTAGAGTGGTGGACGGAGTGGGATTTGATTCCTTTAGCTTAATGGGTTCATCCGCATTATAGACTTTATTGGGATGAATTATCTTAGTTTGAACTGCAATAAAGACAAAAAGAGGTATGAGGAGGCAGATATTTTCATTTAGATAGGTCTGAGGGCAGGTCACGGTCCATCCAACTTCACCTATCATAAGGAAAATCATACCAACTTATACACATATCAAGCTGAAATTGATAATCCTAACTACCCTGACTGGTCTGACGGTTTTAATAAGACTTTTGCTACTCTTATTAGTGCTACAGTCCTTTCTGCCAACTAGAATCACTTTTTTAGAAACCATGCAGATAGATAAAGTGGAAGTTAAAATGCATAAAGTAATTGAAAGAAAGACATTTTGTAAAATACTTGTACCAATCTATGAATCAAGAACTTCTAGTGATAGAGCAGTAGAATATGCAATAAAAATTTCTCAAGATTATGATGCACAATTAGTTATTCTTAACGTCATTCGATCTAATGCGGACTTACATAATATAAGTGTTCCAAGCCATGTAATTGGCATGAAGGAACAGGCACAAGCTTATTTTGTTAAAATAACAGAGAAAATACATGAAGACAGAAATAAAGAAAATGTTCTAAGAATAAAAACAGAAATCGTTGCTTCTGTTAGAGCTGCTGATGCTATTGTGAGTTATGCTAAAGATAAAGATATAGACCTAATCGTTCTTGAGACTAGAACTTCATCTAAACTCAAGGGAATCCTTGTTGGCAATGTTGAATCGGATGTTGTAAGATTTGCTCATTGCCCAGTATTAACTGTAAAATAGATAAACAAACGATCTAGATAGCTAGTTTTGTTTGTTTGTCTTCAGGTCTGATGAATTTTTGTAATCGTGAATAAATGTCTGTTTTATATTATCTGCTAGACTAGAAAGCTCTTTGATATCATTAAACTCGTTTCTTTTCTTTAGTAGTAATCCCAGCGAGGCTAACTCATTTTTCCACCAACTATATCTCTGGTTCTTATTAGCCATAATTCAGTGACTTTGATTCATTGATATATAAGGTTAATGGCCAGAATACTAATCTTTTGACAATTTATTCTTATTTATACTTAACAGATGATATAATATTATTTCAGAAATATAAGACGCGCTAAATAGATGTAAGGCGTTCCTAGTAACCTGTTGGCACGCCTTGCTTTACAAGGTAGGCAATTGCTATATCAAGAATATGCTATTTCGCTGAGTCTTATAAATTCCAACGCCACGAATTTCAAGCCGTATTACTTCTATAAAATAAAATCATAGCTTCATTTATTTTAAATTAAAGTAAGTTTATTTCCAAACTATATATAGCGAAAAGGTCTTCGAATGGATCTTTTTTTTAATTAGAAGAATTTGAGAATCCTTTTGAATGATAATATCCTACAGGTGGTATTGGATTTTTATGACTTCGTTCTTTCATAGATGAGAGTAAATAAACAACTAAAAGTCAATTGGCTACGCATGTTCCTATACTCAGAGGTATATAGGAGTAGGACGTTGCCATCGATGTTAGTAAGTCATCAATCTATACTGAAGTGTTTTTATTTTATATACTTAAAATGAAAATTATTGCTCTCTAGTAGATGGTCAAGATTAGTAACATAGAACAGACAGGCTAACTTATTATATTATATTTTCTAGGCTTAAGTTTTAGAAATACAGCAAAAGCATTAGATCCATTTGTGAAAAAGAGAAGTCATGTCGCTGTATGGAATTGGATACAGCTATTTAACCCAAACAAATTCTATTTGAAACGAACAAGGGTTACGGCATTTATAATCGACGAAACTATGCTACAGATTGGTTATGGGTCGCTGTGGAACCAGTACATAAGCAAATTCTTGAAGTTTACATCTTAAGACATAGGAATATGCTGGTTGCAGAATCATTCCTGAGAACATTAATCAAGATTTATGGTAAACATATTGTATATTCAGATGGAGGCACGTGGTATCCTGAGGCATGTTCTTCTCTTGGTCTTAGACACTTATTGCATTCATCATTTGAGAAAGGTTCTATAATTATTTTTCTACATGAGGTCTCCCTATTGCATATCGTTTGTTCTATAGTTTAGGACTTTTGAACCAGTGCCAGCAGAAATTTCTTAAATGTTGCTTTATGTATAGTTACAGCTGATGGACTACAAAAAAATAGACTACGAAAAAATGTATGAAGATATTATCAAGATAGATCCAAACATTAGACTAGTCACTATATGTGATTCTAAAGGTAGAGTGATGTATTCTCAACATAGAGAAGGTGTAAAGAATTTGCTAACAACAGAAGAGAGC
The DNA here is from genome assembly GCA_019246625.1 of Nitrososphaeraceae archaeon. Taxonomy (GTDB): domain Archaea; phylum Thermoproteota; class Nitrososphaeria; order Nitrososphaerales; family Nitrososphaeraceae; genus Nitrososphaera_A. The sequence goes on along the minus strand of JAFAQB010000392.1, from coordinate 3,383 downwards.
AAGGAATCACTGGAACTAGCTATTAATGCATGGAAGCTACGTACCAAACTTGCCCCCAAGATAGGAAAAGGAAAATATGTTTTGGCAGAATATGAAAAGCTTAAGCGTATTACGATGCCAGTAGGTGATGATAATAATAATGACAATAACCATCTTCTCTACATAACAACAGAAATACAAGCTGATCATTCAAATATTATCCGTAGAATTGGTGAAATAACTATAAGAAAATTATTACTTTGAATTAAAGATTCGACTTTAATATACAGCCTCTACCATTAAATCTTTTCATATTCCATATGTTCATGGTGTTTTCAAAAATACCATGTAGCTAGAGTTTATGCTAAAATGAACTACTGTTTGTTTATTCTCACCTAAAGGAGCAAAATTTTCAAACATAATATAATAAGTTCTACGCGTTGTAGAATGCTTATCAAAGCATTCTCCTATGGTTGACATCAATATGTTAACAAAATGTTAGCATAATAGAATATAGAATAGATTGAAAAGTCAAAAATATGCTAACATTCAGAATTTTTGAATTCAAAAGTTAGCACAACCTTCTATTTGTCAAGTGATGTACGGGTGGGATTTAATTCCTTTTACTTAGGGTGTTCACCTAAGCATGTCTGAAAATCCTATTATTACTCCTCCCTCAGCCATATGCGTTTAGGAAGGTGTAATTTTGTTATAAAGTTTCGAATGTAATCATTGATAATATGTACTTTATTTCTCTTCTTTAGCAATTTTTCCATTTCTTGTTGCGGTTTTGGTGTTGCGTGGATGTCCTGTTGTAAAAATCTCAAATACGGTTTTGTTTTTCTTTAGTTCATTGTATAACTTTCCTATTTGCATTCTAGATAGTTCAAACTTCTTTTCTTTTTGGGTCTTCTGGATCCACTACTATAAACTGAACCTTTTTTATTGGTTTTCCATTAAAATCAGTCTTGTATAGTAGAGCACTGTGATTATCAATACCCTCAATATGTTACATAATGGCAGTCATTTTAATGATACTAGATCCTGTTCTTTTAGTTCTTCACTTTCCAACTTCTTCCAACAAAACTCCATAATATCTCCATCTTTTCCTAATGTCAAACATTTCATTTTTATCATATCTTCAAATGCTTGCTTGCTATAATGAAATGGCAAATTAAATTCATCACGCCATACGTCAACCTCATCATCTTTATCTTCATAAAATTCAGCAATAATGTGCACTCCAAATGAATTTATATACCTGCATCTTTTTATGATTTTAGCATTATCATTAATCAATACACAAGCCCTTCTCAATATTCTTTAATTTAAAAATGTATATCTCAAGTCCTTTATCCTATTTCTCAGAGTAACTTCTGTCACACCTGCTGCATCAGCGACATCGATTTGAGTTATACTCTCGCCATTGTTAAGGCTCGTTAAATATAGCATGGATGCTGCCAGACCCATAGGATCTTTTCCTGCAGATAACTCCCTCTTGTTTACCATACTCATCATTTCTGCTGCCTGTCTTTTCGTTTTTTCGCTTAATTTAGCTTTGTTTGCAACTTTGACAATGCATTTCATCGGATCGACTAATGGCATTTTTAGTTAATGTTTTTGTCGTTGTTACTATTATCATTATTAAATACCGAAACTAAATTAGGATATCTTACCATAAGTAACTATAATACAGTAAGCATATATAAATATGAAAGTTACCTATAGGATACTAGATTACTATACGGTAAGTAACTCAAATGCATAAAGGGACACTTACTTAGCGGCTACTTTTGTTGGATTGGATAATAATGGAAGCGTATTGATTTGAACAAAATAGTTAATCATCTGTCATCCTAATTAATGTAGATGACCCTTGTACAATAGGAATAGAAAGATATAGAATCTACTATTTTTTCTATTGATTTTTCATCATCACTATGCTATCCTATATTTTCATTCCGGTTCTGATATAAGTTCAACAAACGGGAGCTGAAATTAGTTTGTGCACATGAAGATAGACAAAAAGTGATGTCATCTTTTCTAAATGAAGGAAACAAATAAACAGATATTATTCTTCAACCAAGAACATCAGAATCAAACTCCCTTATCATCTTTCTACTTTTTACATATTAATCAAAATTCTATGTCTAGACGTCTAGTCTAAGTATAGATAGGTACATAGAACATATTAATATTAATCACTTAAATAATAACAAGAGGATGAATTAATTAATTGGCTATAGTTTATTATCATCATCAGCAACAAGAAGGTATTGATAAACTGGAGAAATTTAACAAAAACTTTCAATGGTTTAGAGATCATTACAATGACTTATATGCAAAATACAAAGGCGAATATGTTGCAATTAACGATTCCAAAGTAATAGATTATGATGTAAATTATGAACGACTTATAATAAATAAACTAAAGCAAAGATTTGCAGGAGATACAATGAGAGTATTCTTCATCGGGAAAATTTATTAAAATGAATGATGACTGACTCTAAAAAAATTGTAGGAGATATTGGTATTGGTGGATTAGGTTATATCAATGCTATTCTAATGAGCAGACCTAATAGGATATATTCGCCGATAAGATTCTGTGTAGATACTGGTTGTTCTGTAACTATTATTAGTCACTTGGATGCACTAAGAATAGGACTTGATTATAGTTATAATAAAAATCTTCAGATATCAGATCAACAGACGATAAATGGAGTTCGAGCATTTATACCATATATATTATCTTGTGCCGAAATTTTATTTAATTCCGGAGGGACTCCTATATTGGAGTATGTTGGAAATATACATGTCATGCCGCCACCACCCATTACTACCTGGACGGCAAATGATGAGAGTAGTCAAATAAGTCTGTTGGGAGTAGATGTACTTAAGAAGTTCACTATCAGTTTTAGTCAGAATAACATCATTCTTGACAAATAGGCAGTTGATCGATTGATTGACTAACTATTATATAGTTGGTAGTTTATCTTGTACGCTGTTACTGTTGCCCTATGTACCAGTATTCTTTCTTAAAGAAACGACAAAGTCTATTCCCAGACATTTTCAACAATGAATAAAGTTGCTTGATAGATGATGGGTTAGTTTATGTCCTGGTATAATGTGATTCTGAGAATGATTTTCATGTTCATGTATCAATTTGTGCCCTCTAAATACTAGTAAGGAAATTACAAGTGTTGCGTTCTCTTGTTGCTATTTGCGCCCGTTCTAAGGACATCAACCTGTCCACTATGCAGCCAATCCTTTGAACATTATTTCATATCATTTCTTGGCGCTCATCCTAAGAACATCAACTTGTCCACTATGCAACCAGTCTTTCAGCTCCTCGTGAGTTGGCTTTGCATCATGCTTGCCGGCTAAATGAAGATGCAATAGAACAT
>JAFAQB010000218.1 GCA_019246625.1 Nitrososphaeraceae archaeon | reverse complement strand
CTATCAATACTACTCTATCAAACCATTGTTTATTACAATTGCAAGACACACAAAGAACATCCAAAAGCAATCAAATACATGCTAGGAAGCTAATCAACCAGAAAACTAACTTAAAAAATGGTGATTCAAATTATGCCCCAATCTCAGTTATAATTACTCGGTACTTGGAGCAAAGCAATAATATTATTATATAAACATTGACTTAAATAATGGCTTTCAAGTACTCTATCACGCTCTCCTCGTTTAGAAATGTGGAGCCTCTGGAGCAAACTCTGGAGCGACTAGTTCAGCAGGGATATGACGCAGTCGAGATGTTTGGTGAACCTGAAACGGTACATTTTAAAAGCCTAGAGCAGACATTTAATTCTTTTGATATTAATGTAATTGGCATTACTGGGATGTGGGGGTCCATGACTTCCGACGGCTGGAAGAGACGATTTCTCAGCACAGATCCAAGCATTGTGACCAATTCAGAGAAATACGTACAACAATGTATCGAAATGTGTCATTATTTGGGGGGAAAAAAAACAAACATCTGTCTATTTGCAGATGACAAATTTGTCACTTTTGATGGAAATCATTACGTTATTTCAGAAGATAAGAAAGCTCCTGTAATACAAAGGGTTTTACCAGTACTGTCAGAATTATCTAGGTTTGCTGAAGAACGTGGTATACAACTGTTATTAGAGCCTCTCAACAGATATAGTACCCCTTATTGTACTACTTCAAATGATGCAGTTAGAATCGCTGAACAAATAAATCAAAATAATTTCGGAATTCTATTAGATACCTTTCATATGAATATTGAAGAACAGTCCTTCGAACATGCTATACTAAAATCAGAAGGATTGTTACAGCATACGCACTTTGCTGATAATAATAGAATGATGCCAGGATATGGACACATAGATTTTCAATCGATTATCAAAACTCTAAATGATATCGGTTATAATCAGTACATTAGCTTTGAGCCTATTTTGACATATGAAGGATATGAATCTGCCACAAAAAGCGGTTTGGAATTGATCAAGACTATTGCCTATCGAGAATTGTAACTTTCATACAGATTCATGTGAAAATCAATAAAATTGATGGCCTCATATTTTTAATGTTAATGCACTTTCGAGTAGGACATAATATGAGTATTGACAGAAAGTTCTTATTTTGCTGTGGAAGCGTATACACTAAAATCATAGCTTATTTGTTTGAGAATGGGGCATAATTTGATCGATAATTTTCAAGCTAGTTTTGTTGTTGATGATGATCAGCTTCCTAACATGAGTTTGATTGCTTTTGGATGTTCTTTGTGTGTATAGCAATTATAATAAACAACGATCTGATAGAGTAACACTTACAGCAGTACTTTACCAGCTGCTTTCTGGTAACCTCTTATTGCTAAAGGATCTACCTATTGTAACAATGTATGGATCAACCAATAATGTTTCTATCACAAATAGATTTCCCATACTTGATATCCTTTCTTTGATGTCTACAGATATTGTCGAAAGCACTTTTGTCAAATGTCCTTGGTCAAGAAGACTGTTATTAAACCACACGCTTTCATTATCTTTGTATTGTAAGGATAATAATAATCCATAGCAAGGAAACCATGCAACGCTCTGTTAGAATCCAATCTCAACCATATCCTGACTACAAAACGTCTCATTATCACGGTTGGATGGTATAGACATAAGGCCTACCTCTTTTCTTGTTCCTAGACTCCGGCCAAGGTATCAACCATATCAAATATAGAATGCTAATTAAGATGGATTCTGAAGTAGATACAGCTAGTCTTCTTTGAGCGGATTTGATCGTTTTTCACCAAAACATTGACACCCTGAGGCTAGCTTTATACAAAATCATTAATGTAAATTGGCAAGACTATGAACAGGAAATTATGCCCCACTCTCAATTATAACTATGTAATTAGGGAATTTAGGTATTTCCCAACACTTATACAATTTATACTCGGAGAATTGCTTTTTAGGTTATCAGATTTGCGGTCTGATATATAGACAGAATATCCTTCTTCCGTCAGAGGATCTGCAGGTCTACCGTGTGACCCTTTAACTAGGTACGGATCGAGAGGTATTGAGTTTGTTTTTGGATCTATAAACAATTCAACAGGGTCGTAGCCTGGTTTTCTATGAATGTCAACTGTTTTTGCAAAAACGGGTGACATCCCTGAATCATACCACCAGTAATAGCTAAACCATTTATCTTTATCAGATATTGCTATTAGTTCGCCGCTGCGTTCATGATCAATTTTTAAATTCTTTTTTCCTTCGCTAGAAAGGATCTTGTCTATACCTGTTGTATTTTGCAGCATATTTCTAGCCCGCTCTGTAAAACCTTCCTTGACATAGATATGAGCTATTTGATGATCCACCATTGCAAATGCACTGCTAGATTCGTAATCAATGTACTCTTTACCATGTATAGTCCGTGTGTGGAGAAGGTCCTCGTCTCTGAATTTTAAATTTAATGGTATAGTTGTTCGAACGTCATTAAAACCATACTCAGATAAAATAATAAATTGTGTATTATCTTTGATTCCTAACTCGACTGACTTTTTGATTATATTTCCAACTAGCTCATCAGCTTTTTTCAAATCATCTCTTACTTGGTTGCTATTCTTACCAAACCGTTGAGCCGAATAATCAATATGTGGGATGTAGGTTAACAACAGGTTAGGGCGTTTCTTTTCTAAGGTATATTCTGTCGCCTTCGCTATCCATTCGCTTGATTTATTCGATGCGAATGGTCCCCAATAGCTCGCAAGGTTAAATTCTCCGAACCTCTCCTTTAATTCTGTATCATAAAATCCTGTTGGTTTTGAATAGCACCACATTATCATTCGGTCTTCCATGTGAAGCGGTCTAGGAGTAACAACGATATCCGATTTTGCATACATTGTATTTTGCCAAAATAGAACACCGGTCTTAAATGATTGGAAAGAAGGAGATAAAGAATTAGATGATTTGTTCTGCTGCTGTCGTTTTCTAACTTTATCCCAGATCCTATCAGTTTGAACCAAAGCACTTGATTGTTCCCAAAATGAAGTAACATAATTATCTCGATCATAGAGTCCATTTGCTATTATCCCGTGTTGATTTGGATATGTGCCAGAAAGAATACTAGTTTGAACTGGACAAGTTAAGGCTGGAAAAACGGGCTCCATTCTAGTACTTTCACCTTCAGCTGCAACATTTGCGACATTGGGTACAAGACCTGAGTAAATGTGATTAAGCTCCAGTCCTACGACATCAATTACTACAATGTATTTTATCACTATAATCTTATGTATTATAGTGCATATTTGTGTATTCCTTAAAATGTTCGTTCTGTTATGTTACATAGAGTTTCTTAGATGAAAGCAAGGCAACAGGTACGAGCACAAGAGTCAATAATCCATAATATGATCCTGTAAGTCCAATTATGAATACAGAGTCAAGAACTACAATCGAAATTACCATATGCTTGATAGCATTTTGAATAGTTAAAGGATCATGGAAATTCGTTTGCCTGAAGGTAAAGAACATGATCAATGAAAATAATGAAAGACTTGCAAAGAGCTCAAATTTAAAAATCCCTAAAAAGACTGCAAAGGTTATAGAGATCACGACAGCGAAAATAATTAAGAAAGATATTGCAACGATTTGTCTGTTCGCATCGTAATTTTCTCGTACGTGTTCTTCTCCTCTTGCTACTATTTCCTTTCTGCTAAGTAGACTAATCGAAAATACATAAGCAAGTAACGACAGGCTCACAAACATTATCCTGACCAATATATGATTCTCATTAAGCAAGATTGCAGCAAAAAGTGCAGGGCTAGCTCCTAGAATGATATTCAAAGCTCTTGCACTTCCCATAACAATTGGACCGATTAGAGTATTTTTTAATTTGTAATCATATGCAATAACTATAGCTGACAGAACAACACAGATAGCAAAACTGTTCACACCTACTGCAAGAGCGAGAAGGTTTGAAGATAGCAGTGATATGATACCAATCAATAATGCTTTTTTTGTTGTGATGCTCTTTGATGGAAGAGGCCTATTCGGGCGTTCCCTCAGGTCAATTTCAATATCAAAGTAGTCATTAAACACTATTCCTGCGGTGTAAAGTAGAGCAGAAGAGAAGATTAGGTAAGTTATTTGTAAAGCGTCAACATTCCCGGACGGTAAAACTACAGCAAAATATCCTGTCAGAATGTTTGTGGGAGTAGTAAAGATATTTGGTAATCTGACTAAAAGTAAAAATTGTCTGAGCACGAAACCGCCGCCAATGTATTGTTCTCGTCGATATTGATACAACCATGTCATTATTTATATTTAGGACAATCGATCAATCAATCAACGTTAACTTTGATTTTCGCGCACCATATACCTTAACTTAGAGTATAATTTGATATGATATTATTATCAGCTACGCATGGACAAGAAGAGTTAGCTATCTTCTTGTGGACGCGCACTTTGTATTTTCAAATGACACTATTTTTGCTGGCTGTCGGTATGAATTTCTCTTTCTTGATAGACCTGACTTGTGACTAGTTCCAAACAACCTGTTCTGTTCCAATATTTTAGCATGATACGATCAAGCTAATAGTTTCAATCTATATGCTGGTCTTCCTTTCCAACAGCATTCGCTTAAACGATGATCCCGTTCTTATATATGGACATTATCTACAAGTCGTCCTGATTAAAGGTCTTGTAGCGCATCTACTGATAGCGCAATGCAATAATAATATAAACAGCCACATACATGCCAACGTAAATTCTCTAGTTCTGCGTTAAAGAAGTGCAATACAATAACAATATAAAATAATCTCCTTTGTCTATTTATTTATTCGATATAATGGGATGAAGAGATTAGATATAATAGTTCCTCATGAACTTGTCGGCGAAATTAATGTCATTCTTCACAAACATAATGTGGGAGGTATGACATTTTACGATGTTAAAGGTAGAGGACGTTCAAAAAATGAACCGATATACGTAGGCACAGGTGTAATGAAATACATTCCAGAGTTTGGACTTGCAACTAAAGTCGAGGTACTTGTTCCAGATCAAGAATCGAAGCATATTATCGATGATATTGTAAAGATCACAAGCATAGACTCAACCTCTGGCAAGATTTTTGTGTACGATGTTGTAGAAGCCTACGATATAGGCACAAAGACCATGGGTGATACAGCGTTATAACTAAAGATGATTTAATAGTAAGGAATGAACCCTAGAATAGTTGAACAATATTATGGATATTTATGCTTGTAAAACTAACCATACGGATGATAGCTACGATGCTGATATACGAAGAAGGAAGGCCAATCTAGACGAAAAAGAGAAGGATTCATAAAAAGAAGATCACGAAATAGTTACATCGATAACATACAAGATGCTTTACTTGTCATACATGACCTAAAGATTGTATAAAGAATCAGATCAAAGCCTTGCTCATCAACTAAAATATAAAAACGTCAAACACATATCTTTAATAATGTTTAACTAAAAATTCAGTAAGACTAACTGATAAGACAATATCGATTGTTTGGGATTTAAGTGATAATATCGTTTAGATATTCGTATGCCATCTTTGCTGCCTCTATTGGATGATCTTGATAAGGGTAGAGCTCAACTGTTGCAAATCCTTTGTATCCTACTTCTTCAATTGCTTTGAAAACCGATCTAAAATCAATACTTCCTTTTCCTGGTATCAGATGATAATGCCTCCTGTCATCAGCTATATCAGCTAGATGAAAGTGTCCAATATATTCACATAACTGGTAGATGAGGTTTGCAGGATCTTGTCTTACGCAATAAAAATGACTTATATCAAAGTTAAGACCAACAGAATCATAGCATAGATTTTTGATGAATGCTAGAAACTCTCGAGAGTTTTCTAGAAGAAGGCCCGGTTCTGGCTCGACAAGTATTTTTATACCGCATTTTTGTGCAACCTCAGCAGCTATGGACAAGCCTTTGAGAAAGAGCCTTTGGAGTTGGCCCTTACTGAAATTATTGTAGTGAGAATTTATATTCACGGGTCCGCCAGGCTCGGTTGAAATATTCCTAGCTCCCATTTTTTCTGCCAGCTGTATGCAGTCGATTGTATGTTGTAGACGTAATTCTCTGAGTCTTTTATCAGCTTCTATCCATGAAGGATGATATACATCACTTATAGCATACAATGAAAATGCGTTAAGGTTAGAGATTTGCATATCACAGACCGATATAAGGTTCTTAACTGATTGGATTTCGTTTTGATTAAAACTCGGCGGGTAGGCATGAGGAATATCACAGAGTAACTCCACTCCCTCGTATCCGATCTCCGCAATCGACGTTATAGACTCCTCGAGTGTATATCTTTTAAATGCGTTAGTACTGAAGGCTAGTTTCATAATGTCTGGTTTGTATACTGAATAAAACGGCCTCTATGGCCTCCATGTAAACCTATGTGACTGACTAAAGAATTCATAAGCGTTGTAGAAGGTCACTTTCTCGATATCGCTCGTGCTAAAACCTTCTTTTCTCATCTCTCTGGCTACTAACGGAACACTTAACGGATTTGAAATGCCCCAGTCAGCAGCACTATGAATCATTATGTGTTCTGAACCATATTTTTTTATTATGCTAATAGCTCTTCCTGGTGATAGCTTTGTAATAGGATATACAGAGAGACCAGCCCACATTCCCAGCTCTAGAGTTGTCTCGATGGTTTCTTCCACATTATGGTCCACAAGTATTTTCTCTCTAGTATATTTTCCAGCGGTATCTGTTTTCAATATGCGCTCAATTCTTTTTATGCCTTCAGGCTTATTGTTGTGAGGTAAATGAATAGTAATGAGCATATTTTTATGTGTAGCCAGATCCATTTGTTTTACAAGTATTTCTTCCTCCAAATCATTTATTACGTTATACCCTATCTCTCCTATTGCAACCACCCTTTCTCTATCCAGGTATTTACTCATAGCCTCCAAAGCATTCAGAGCCAGTGGCCTTTCTGTTGCTTCCTTTGGATTAACAGAAATACAAACAAAGTGCTCTATTCCAAATTCCTTAGCCCTTTTAGTTTCAAAGGTTATCATATGCTCCCAATAATCTTCAAATGTCCCGACGGATGTTCTTGGACAGCCTAGCCAGAATGATGGCTGTACTATAACTTCAATACCAGCTTTGGACATTGCATCATAATCATCTGTGGTACGAGAATACATGTGTATATGCGGATCAAATAGCCTGGTCAAACACTTTGTTATGTAACTATTACTCCGATAATAAAAATGTCTGCAATTTGCCATATTCCTAGCTAATAATTATGTGTCTACCAGGGGCAGGAGAAAGATAATATACAAGGTGCAATCCTGTATTTTATTGTCCAAACAATATCATTGTCAGCGAAGACAGATATTGCAATTTTATAATAATGATTCTGGACAATCATGGTTAAAATACAACAGTGATTAGACCACCAGGCATAAACGAAAGAAAACAGTATTGATTCATAAGATTCAGTCCATCAGCTTGACTTATGTATCTGTTGGTTTCACTGTACGTTTGGAATGACGCTCAGTAATAAAAATACAATTTTTAAACCCTTCTTAACAGCCGGCATAATAATCATATTCTTTGGAGGAATATGCATTTGGATTGCCGAGATTATCGGATTACAAGAAGAAGGCGAAGGTTTTAGAATAATAGGGTGGAGGTTCATAATTGGTGGAATAGTGTCAATTTCTCTTGGATTGATTATAAGACACTTTACATTTATATATAAACACTTACTTTTTTTTTGGAATACATATGGATATAAGCGGAAGCGGAGTAAATATGACGATTTATATAAACCCTAATAAAACAAAATATACGAAGTTAATTCGGGCATCACTCTATTCCATCTGTTTCATTTTCTCTTTTTCTGACGCCTCCTGCGTGTGGCCTTGTTGAGTTTTCCTCTTTCATTCTCTCATTGTGTTGAGTTAATCTCAGACCGACGATACCATGGTATCAACCACGTAAAATTGTAGAATAAGACATACATAATCTTGTTTGGTCTTTCTGGAGGAAATGTTATTATTGCTATTATCTTTTTCTGATCCCTCAAATCATCTCGTTAAACGGGCGCATTTCTTGTATCGTAGGACTCGTGTTCACAAGACAATGCATTCAAACGAGTATATACACTATACTGGCCGCCCTAGTAAGTGAATATGACCAAATCTTAATATGCGTTAATTAGCAAGTTGTCTCAGTGTCTCGGCTAATCTCTTTTTTACTTACCAATTCCTTGATCTCATTGTATATCTTTAGAAAATATATTCCTCGATCTGTTGTTCTGTAAGTGTTCTCGTTTTTCTGGTACTCAACAAGCCTGTTTTCTATAAGGATCTTCAAGTATTTTTTTAGCATCGGAGGATTTGCAGAGGTTTTATACATTAGGTGGGTCTTGTAAACTCCAGTTCGATCATTGGCATTCTCTAGGATTTCAGCGATTATTTCAATTTTGCACCTGTATCTCATGTACTTTAAATGATATATAATTTGTATAACAAATATGAATGTAAAATTATAAGATTCGTCTAATCCTTCCCTACACAACGATTCGTTTACAAATGCAGCAGGTTTGATGTGCGATGGTAAGGTTAGGACAGTGTGGAAACGAATGACATGACTTGGCCTATGTTATTATACCAGAACAGCATGCAAGATAGGCAATTAAAGTTCCAGCACTTTCGATTTTTCGTACTCTTATCAGATACTTTAATTGTTCACGATTTCAAGCCTTGCGATGTCTTCCGTGCCATCATGGTTACTTTTGTCCTAGACAAGATCCTTTGCCTTAAAGACATGAACAAGCTGTCTTGATTTGCTAATTGACGGATGGTATGTATAAAAAGTTGAATATCCTTGGCAATATATCCTGTTTCCTCTAACAATTCTCTTTTAGCTGCTTTCATAGGAGTTTCAGAAATACTCTCAACATGGCCCGCGGGAAATTCAAGTAATACTTTGCGTAAAGGGGTATCTGTAGTGTCTTATCATTACCAAAGCATCTTCATGAAGGAAAGGAACAATAACTGCGACATCTGAAGATTTGTACCATGTATATTGGATTGTCTTTCCACTTCTTGTTTTGACCTTGTCTTGGTACAGCTTAATCTACGGATCTTGATAAGTTAGGTTACTCTGTAGCGTCTTCCAATCTGGGGTCATTTTTATTATGCCTACAACCTATTGAAAAAAGCATAATTATTGTTGTGATATCTATATATAAATTAACATAGGGTTATCTATGTGCCTGCCTATTGCCCTTAGCTTTATCTTATATATGACAATAATTTGGGGGAACACGTTAAGGATTGCAATTCGAGTTCAGATGGGAAGACCTTTGATGATATTGTTCTTTAAAGCTATAAGTCTATCCTATTCTGATGCGCATGAAACAAAATCTGGAACAGACTCTGGTGAATCATTCACCCAAATGTGCTCTACAGCGTGCAAAGGTATTAATTCTCTGCGAAAAATAGAATTTGTGGTCTCTTGTTTATAAAATGTAATTGTAACAAAATCAGCTACGACTTGAACGTTTATCGTCTCACAGGTTTCGCGTACCTTTAAGGCATCGAATTTGATTGTTTCGGTAATCGAGTTTGTTCTTGGTCTTATTGTATATAAAATAATGATATTAGCTACCTTGGTTCCATGAAACTTAACTACTGTTTTTTTGCTATAATTCATTATCTTCTTTGAAGAGATTAACCGATATGTGTTTATAAAAGTGATGTCAATCCTCTGACAATTTCCAATTATTTCCTTGCAGGCAAGGTTAACATTCAAAGGACATAAGCTGAAGAGAATTTTATTTTAAATAAACTCATTATCCAGTTATTGCACTAAATCCGCGTACTGGTTGCCTGGTATCCATTTCAAAGATTATTATTTCATTCTAACATTAAATTCCAGTATTTTATGCATATACAAAGCTCGATGCCATTCTTGTTCCTTTTTATGTAGTAAATAATAGATATTGAACACATACTATCGTAGACTGATACTGGTGTTCCAAATATTTATTAGAAGCATTCTAAAATACAATATGCGATATAGATGACTCTTCCAAAAGGCTATGGATCTTCCCAATCTAGTAAAAACAGGAGTTTTAACGACTGGTGGACAACCGTTCCAGACGATTTGAGGCAGAAGGCTCGTCGAGGAGATGAAGCAAACAAACCACTGCTAAATCAAATCAACTATGTTCTACTGCATTTGCATCTTTCTGGCAAACATGATTCAAAGCCAAGTCACAACGAGCTAAAGGATTGGCTACACAGCGGCCAGGTTGATGTACTTAGGATGAATTCCAAAAAGTAAATAGATCACACCAACAATTTTTTTATGCTCTTATAATAAAAGTTACGTATTCATACCCATAGGATTAGAATTATCCTAACGTTCGTTCTCCTTGACATTATATAAGTCCATTTGTATTTGTTATGAGTATCAATGCTTGTAGAATGTTCAATTTGGTTCAGTTGTGCAACGACTCATAAAAAACATTATGTCAGCCATGTAACTCGGATTTGAGTTAGCGATAGCCTCTTATTGTTCCATTGCTTAGTGTTCCCTTGCAGAAATCCTATTATACCAATCCATGTATTATCGAGCAGAACAACAAATGTCTGAATTACGTGAAATAAGGAGTGTCTTTCAGGGGCTAGAGACATTGTATCAAACATACCTTCCAAAGGTAGATCCGACACTTATTCATGACTTACTAATACGAGAACATGAAAAATCTGAACGTGCGCCTTTTTACATGGTAGAAATTTTTACGAATTCGAACATAAATTCTGAAGATATGAAAGAACACATATACCAAACTACTGGAATGCTTCCTGCCATATATGATAATGGTACTCATTATGTAACAAATCAAAGACTAACTTTGGAAATACTTAAGGAAATATGCTCTTCGCAGGATGTGTTAGAAGTTACGGGAGACTATACTGGTACATTAACAGGCAGAGGGGCATCACACGAGCCAAGAGAACACAAGCATTAACAATACTATCGTCCCGCTATTCCCTTGTTTGGCCATAGAATAAAAATTAACTTCATTCCATGAAACATGGATCGGTGAATTCCCTTGCAACATACTCAAGGCATAACCGTTGGCTAATACAATGCAAGATAAATAAATAGCCATCCAAGATGTTATCAAAAGTAAAGCCTACCTTTGGTGATTCTTAAACCTGTTTTGATGAACTGCGCTAAAAGGATTGCTAAAGAGGTTTACTTTATCCTTCACACTCCACTGCGTTTAAAATTCTACATTTTAGAAGGATTCATCATTTTGTAACAATCTTGCATGTGGTAAGAACTATTTTCAAGATACGTTAATGTATTCTTAATCAATGTCTTACTACTCATCATAAGAACTACATGATAGAACCCGTCGCGATATTACTTTATCCTATTCTGGAACTCCTAAACGTACATCATATGAACAAAATCACCAGATAGCATTCTGAAGTATAATCGAGTTACTACGAAATCATAGTGGCCAAGCATAAGATAATTTTATGTGAGTATAAATAACGTGTTAGCTCATATGACCAATTAAATTGCTAAGCTGCGGATGGAGATTCATTGTCATGCACTTCAGATTCTTCATGTAATTCCTCTTCATCCTCAGTTTCTTGTAATTGTTCTCCCTCTTCTTTTGGCATATTGCTCAACTCATTGTAAAATCGGCTAAATACTATAAAAGAGTATATAATATATAGTATTTGAAGAACGGCTCTAGAAACTACGCGCATATCATAAGTAGTGATGAATTTTTATCTAGATGTAAGGTTATATTCATTTGTGGCAGAACGGTGGTTCAGTTTTATCTACCTCTCTTTAGTGGAACAAGCTCGTGCAAGGATAGATAGAATCCTGACAGATGGTATTCAAGTTAACATGTCAACCGAAGAATCCAAAAGATTATTGAGAAGACATGTAAACAGTAAAACAAATCTAGCAGTTATGTTGCTAGATATCAATAACTCAACACAAATGAGTCTTACTATGGCTTAAAACAAATTTGCTTTAGTTTTACAAAGTTTTGCTCAAGAAATAAGTATTGCTGTGTTAGGTTATGGTGGCTATGTATATGACGACATTGTAAAAGCATGTAGAAATGCCTTGAATTGTTCAAGAGCAGTACTAGAAATTATAAAAGTTATAAATCCTGCGTTTAAGGCAAATGAATTAGCTGAAATGACAGTAAGAATAGGATTAGCTTATGGTCATACTTCAGTAGCACTCTATGGAAAGAGCTTAGACAAAGCCAACATAGAGATTATTGGTCCAAGTATAAGCCTGGCTTCAAAGATTGCATCTGTTGCAAAGCCAAATCAGATTTGAATGTGTTTACGATGTTCTATTTTCATCGGCAAAGAATAAACATTAGGTCTATTGTACTGACAATTTCTTAGAGGTCGACCTCGATCCAATAAAATGGAAATACCTATCTCACCTGGATCATGAAAGTATGTATCGTGTATTCGCGTACTCATTCAAGTAGTCAAAAATGGCATGCAGCTTCTTTGTATTTGTATTAACTCATTATAGAGACTTCCAAAAACTTCAGTCTTTTGAATCAAAATTAATGGCGAATAACAAAAACCTCCCAATAGTTACCCTCCTGTAACAGTTTTAAAAGTTAGTTAACTCCTATATTCATACTTTGCATGATTTTCCTCAAACTTATTCTTGCAAGCGGCAGATCAGAGAAAGATTTTCTTTCCTTCGAATTCAGACGTATATTACGCATTCTTTTCATCTACCATCAAATTGTAGATAAGATTTTTGAACTACTATAGAGCAAGAAAGAAAAGCGTTATGGCATAGCTAAGTTCTCTATGTTCTTAGTTGAAACTTTAGTATCATCCTAGGTCATCTTTCTTGTCTGAGATTTTGCGAATGATGATTCATGTACAAGATATAAATTCATAATCTTTTCAATATCAAATCCAGCAATGAAAAAGATATATGAACTAAATGATCTCCTTTCTGAACTGGAAGAAAGAAAGGGATACTTCATAGATTTCGTGACTACAAAAAGTATTCAAGCTGGCATCATCCGATTAAGTCCTTCTCAGAAGGATACACAAGAACCACATCCAGTAGATGAAATTTACTACGTTATCGAAGGGAGTCGATTTACCGAAATAAATAACAAGAATCATGCTATTAAAGAGCGAACATCCATCTTTGTTCCTGCAGGCATGGAGCACAGATTCCATGGTAATAATCAAGACATCGTGATTTTTTACGCGTTAGGAAACGACATCTCTAGTGATAGCTGAACTGCCGTTGATATAACAAAATGCTGGATTAGATTTTAAATTATTGTAAAATGACAGTCAAAATGTATTGGCCTTTGTTATAACAACAAATGCAATTATTACCTAAAGATTGATACTTCCATGTGTCAGTAGTTACTATGTGATCTAGATCGGTATCTCAAATAAAGGTAGCCAAAGGTATCAAGACAGCTCTCTTTGCAGTTACCGAGCAGAAAACAAAATTATGATTGAAGATCTTCGGCGGCACTGATTCGAAGCCTCTACTGCAAAAAGGTCAGGACCAAATGAAACCCTAATTAGGAAACTCATTTATAGTATAAGTCCTAACGTTCTATCACTGCCATGTGCGAATTCATTAGTTACGACATACGCGACAAAAATAGAACAAAGAATAAAGTTTCCGAAGAAGAGTGGGAAGCTGAACCGGAATTGGAAAAAGTACAAGAGCAACAACCCATTCCCGTAGAGCATTAGATCAATAGAGATGGTCAGACCGGAACTTCAAGATGCCATTCCTAATTTCTTTTTGATGTTCATATACTCACTCAAAATAATGCTGGTGGCGTACGAGCCAGCTTTAACAATAGATAATAAATGACTTTGTATGCATGGATAAAAATTTACACTTCGCTGATTGGATGAAATGTAAATTATGGCCAAGTTAGCTTGGGTAGTTATGTTACTAATAAAACCTAATGTGGTGTATAAATAATGGTAAATGAAAACAAGAAAGAAAATGTGGTGTACGCTGTACCCCGTAATTCCGACATCAATAGGATGATCCGCTACTTAATACACCATCAGGAAATTAGTGAAAATTACGTTCCAGCATATGATACCATAGTTACAAAATATATAAATTTAGCTAAGATAAAGAATATCAAAACTATAGATGCTAGAGATGACGAACGTTATCCTTGTAACGAAAATATTTTAAAGCATGTGATATGTGCACTTGATCGTTATGAATAGCTGCAGATTTAATATCCTATAATACATCTTGTAAATGGTATATGACAATAATACAACTTGTGAATATATAAGCATGTCTGGTCTGATCTCCGGAGATAGCTATCCTAGCGAATTCATTTGTTGCGAGATTTGTCAAGCCTACTTTGTCAGGAGTACTCTTAACTTACAACACAAGGTCCCAACAATACAAGTATTATTCTAAGATGAGAGTACTTTTCTAGCCTTTATTGATTCATGTATTAGTTTTTGTCATGTATTAACCGCGATAGAGTAATATGATCGCAAAAAGGAGCAAGAAGATATAATCCGTGCCGTTAGGACGTCATGATGATCTATCTGGCACCAACATCCTAGAGCAATCCACTAGCCTAGAAATGCCAATTGAGGATCTG
>JAFAQB010000214.1 GCA_019246625.1 Nitrososphaeraceae archaeon | reverse complement strand
ATTAAAATTACTGCATAAGACTAGTACCGATATTATATCTTCCGCAAACAATTATTTTCCAAGAAAGGATACTACTATTCATAAATTCTTTAGCGATATTAAGGAACAATATATGACGGCAAACTTGGATTTGAGTCAAAGATAAGTAAATTAAAACTTGAGATAAATGAACTAAGCCAAAAAAGGGTGAAATGCATGAAGAAATAAATGCAATTACCACGTATAGGACCTTTTGTTGTAAGGTTATTTAACACATTGGATAGCAGCGATAGCAGTAGTAGTGTTGAAGAATTAGAATTATTAAATGGAGAATTGAACAAGTCTACCACTATTTTTGATGATAGATGTAACGTGAAAGAATTTGTAGAGAAATATAATATTGATAAAGATTTTGTGAAACGTTTATTGGAAGAAATAAGACACAACCTTGACTTGTTAATTTGTCAAAATTTTTATGACTTACAGACGACTCACCCGGAGTTTGCAAAGCCATTACAACATTCCAAGTTGATCAGAGGCGAAGAAAAAACAGCCCAAGAAAACAATAGAAGGTAATAAGGAGGAAAGGGGTATAGAATTCCTGCTACCCGACACCAGGACCAGTAGAAGTAGGAGAGTATTTTCAAGCAAAAATTGCAATAGATAGGTTGGACCAAATGCTTAAAGAGGCAAAAAAAGAAGAAGTTGACTTTATATCAGTGTGGATAAACAGGTTGGGAAAATATGAGCTTTACTTTCCACTAGAGAACATAAACGAAGTGTTGAAGAATAAAATGATATGAATTTTGTATGACATTTATGACATTTATATATATTTATCAAAATGACATAGTGGTTTTCAATTGTGTTTTAATATTCATGATATCTTCTTAGGGTCCTTTAATAAAGCAACTCTTGCATTAGTCGCTTGCTCTTTTAAATTCTGAACTTCCGAATCTTTCTCTTGAAGTTTTGCTCTAATAATATACTCATTATCTTTGGTTTTTTCTTTTAACTCTGTGACCTGCTTCTGTAATACAACTTTATCGCCATTGATTGTAAGCAACTCCGCTGCTTTTAGGTAGTCTTTCCATAACTTCTCTTTCTGTAGGTTTGTAATATGATTTCGAGACTCCAAAGTCGTGGCCCGTGGTTATTCTACATTAACTGGTTTCATAACCTGCTCTGTTCTTGATTTATGGAACTTGCGAAAACCATGAGCTGCCTTCGATTCGTGTCTTTTATCTCATTTTGAAGAGGATGACGAAGACCTTGTTCCCATAGAGCACGCTTTTAATTGTCCTATTCTTTAATGGTTTTAGCTAGACCGAATTTAGCACCGTATTTCATATTGGATGTCTGCCACAAATCACGCATAAGCTAGGTTTCTCCTGTTACTACTTCACCATCAGAAGCACGAAAGTCCATCCATTCTCTAAGTGCATTATATGGTTCTGGTGTAATGAAAGTGTAATATTCTTCATAATCTCCAGGATATATGAGCACTTTAGCAGCAATAACTTCTCCATTGTCATCGATTATAGGTTTAAATGCTTCCATCTAAGATAATCCCAAGCTCCTAACCTAAATCCTCCCGAAATCATTGAATATACAATTGGTTTTATCCTCCTGTCAGGATATTCAACCAGCTTTTGTAATTCTTCTAGGTGTAGGAGCTCTATCATTAGCTGCAGTTCGTCCAGAAGGTAGACCTTTTGATATCTTCTTCCAGTTCAATGTCAAATCATTCATTTCACAAAACAATTTTGTGGTTTTATAGTAGTTTGATACGGTCAATTAAGATGTCTCTCTTCTGATACACCTTTCTTTTTGAAATTTTATAAGTCGCATTAAACCATCATGCGCCCCTTGTTGATTTTGCCTTGCTTTTGATAGAAACTGTCTAGCTTGTTCCTCAAGGGATCCTTCTAAATTAGAAAGTCAAAGAATACTCTTAACCTTTGAGGATACTGTCCTTTTTGTTTCTAGGGCTTTTAGAGCGTAAGAAAACATCGCTATAGGATTTTGTCCTCCTTGTCCATCTTCTTCCTGGATTATGGCCAAATAAAGTTCACTATATTATAGTATAGTAAATGGGCCTAAATAAAGGGACAATATTGTAGTGGGCCGGGTCGGATTCGAACCAACGACCCCCGCCATGTCAAGGCGGTATCTTAACCAGGCTAGACCACCGGCCCGCACTCCACGAATGAATTAATTTTCCTTAATAGCCTAAATATATATTCGCCGATGACATTAAAAGAGCTAAAATAGAAATAAATCGTAAAGATAACAACATTTGAATAATGTTAAGATATGAAATGCATTAATCACAAATAATACAAACAGGATTGACTCTAGAGTCCTATTCCTCCGGGCTTAGAAAATACAATCATGACTTATAAAAGCTTCATTGTATGTACAGAGAGAAAAACGCTCTTGCGAGACCGTTATTATCCGTTGCCATTAATAATAGCCTCCATAATAAAATGCCGAAGGGTATTTTTGACATCTAGAGTACATATAATTGAACTTGCTCCATCAGCACTCATGCTTGTTTTAAGGTAAAAAGAATAACCTGTGGCATCCTGCCTTCGATAAAGTCTGCATCTTTCCAGCCTCTTGGAAAGTATATTTTTCTTTTCTTCTGGGCATCTACTTGGAACCCTTTATCCAGTATAATTTCCAGTAGGTCATTAAATACTACACTATTTACTTCCAGATCTGTCAATAATTGCAATGTACCTCCAGCTGCCAATTTTGCAGGAATGGTTGCTAACAACGACATAAGAGATACCTTTTCTTCAGTATTAGTCAAAGACGCAAGTTTTTGCGGTAATATCATCAGGAAATTGTCGATAGACTTATCTAATATATTTGGAAGTAGTTTATGTGTATCTCCCCAAAAAGCTGAGGCATTAGGTGGATCCAGATCGGCAAACCTTGATTTTGCTTTCAATACTTCATTTTGATCTTTTCCGATCCCAATAAAATATTCTGCCCAGTTGTTTGTAGCAATTTCCTGTAGCATGTCTCCTCTGCGCATCGCTATTTCCAAATTAATTTTGAGGTATAAATTCTTGGTCTTAGTGATAATTCTATTAACCTGAGTAGAAGGATTTCCCTCATGAAAAAACTGGTATATCATGTTCCATCTTTGCCGAAATATATCTGGAAACTGCCGCATAGTAATTAATTCCTTAAAAAGTTTGGTTTCCGCAAAATCTGAAAAGAACGCATCAGTCCTGGAAACCGCTTCGAGCTTTGGAAGATCTAATTCATTGTATAGGTTAGTAACTCTATCCCATGCCCTAATAGGATCTGAACTCATATATGTCACGACGAGATCTGCAATCCATAAAACCTCTCCAAGTATCTTAATTTTAGCACTATCGTATCCTTGTTCTTCAAGCAAGGTCATCGTCTCGGTAAACTTTTCCTTTGCATACTTTTGTTTATCGTAAGGAAAATCTGTGTGCCAAATTAAAGCCTCTACGATCATACTTTCAGCGGGTTTCTTATCTATCTTGACATACTCTGGATGCGTTGTTGAGAAATTTACAGGTGGTAATAATGTAGATTTGTATTCTCGAAAATAATTTTCAAAATCAGTCACATTCATAGTAAAATAGGCATCAAGAATTCTTGTCTTACATATTTCACCAATGGTTCTAGACACTTTGGGTCCTTTCTGCCGAGGTGTCCCAATAGTGACTATATCTTTTGAATTCATTACCTGGATAGGATCATAGTCGTGTAATAGACCTGCTATCATAATTAATTCATAATCTTCTGGTGTGAAACTAAAACCACGAAATTCTTTTGGCAACATTTGTAAGCACATACATGTTACCTCTAAACTATGGTGGAAATTGTGATACTCACTTGAGCCTTCTCCAAGGCCTTGTCTGGTATATGAGTTTTTGAGAAAGCGTACAAGAGCCTTGACGTTATCAATTCTTTTGTCAGAATTTCCTTTCTGTACTGCAAGTTCAATTATAACATCAATCAAATCGTTATCCTTTACGTTGGCTAGATTGCCATTCGTTTCATTTATAGTACGTTTCTTTGAACCAGGGAAATGTTTTATTGACTGTCTGTAGATAATTCGAAGAGGCAAACTTTTATTAAGATAAATTCCAAGGGTGGTGATCTTCCAAGGATATTGGATTCTTGGCTTTTCATGTTCAATGATTTCTTCTGCAGCGAGGACAAGTTTTCTATTAAGATCTGCAATAATGGAACTTAATTGCATATTATCGACATTCATCGCTGCTTTAATCTCAGCCAGTCTAACGCGTTCTGTGTTCATTACGATCCATTGAGGAATCTTTATTCTATAGACATGACGCTTTCGTGATTTTCGACTTGAGCCCATCCTTTGAAGATGTTCCTTATACGTGAGCGCAACGTTTCTCTTACCATTTATAAAGGGTAGATCTCGATCGCGTACAACTTGTAACATAATTTCCTTATTAGCGGATTGAAAGCCTAGTAATATGTGCCAGTATTTTCCTTTGTCAAGCCAGTTCGGAACTTGAGTTTCTCTATCCCAAAAATCAGTCGGTCCTAAAGGGACATATCCTTCTTCATATTCTCTCGTTTCAGGGTTATAAGATCGATATTCGTAATCACCTATTGATGGATCAAGACTGCGGGATAGATCTCTTGCATCATTTACCAAATTGGCTGATCTGGTAAATTCGACATATGCCATTGTTCCCCAGATTGTACCTAGTGCACTTAATAATGCGAACAAGCCGGATATTAAATCAATTTTTCCGTACAAAAAATATCTTGGTGCAAGTGGAATTCCAAACCATCCTGTAGATAAGATACCTGAAAACGCTAGTGTAATAAATAACCATCGTGCTAGGTCATTATAATAGAGACTAAATGACTTACCGTTATCTTTACGTTTGACGTAAGAGCTTTGATTGTTGTAGTCACACTTGGTATTAGGTCCGAATCTCAATGCCAATGCCCGCCGTATAAAAATACCGATACAAAGACGATTATATATTATGTATTTTAATCGGAAGTTCAATCGAGTATTTAATGTATGCAATCAAGAGTAAAAATAAAGGATCACAGAAACTACTTCCAGTTAACCATGATGTGCAAATAGAACCAGCAATTAGTTAATCCTTAATCCTTGATCTGCTCAATAGTATCATTGAATTGTGCCCAAGAATCACATTTGTGTATTCCCCAACGCTCATAACAAATTACTTCATTCAATTTCATTCTCGACAGCCACCCTTCTTTTTCAAGGTCGGGTTTGCTTGAAAATTCACTTACGTAACCTAAACACAGATATGCTACTGGTCTAATGTGTTTAGGTATTAATAGAATTTCATGAAGATCTTCATTTGAAAGAATACTTACCCAGCCGACACCTATCCCTTCTGCTCTTGCCGCAAGCCAGAGATTTTGTATTGCGCAACAAACACTATAAAGACCTGTCTCTCCAATTGACGTTCTACCAAGGACGAATGGACCAAATCTAGTCGAGTCGTAGGTAACGCAAATATTTATGGCTGATTCCATTATACCCTCTAGCCTTAATGAAATATATTTTTTCTGCTTGGTCTTATCCCCATTAAGCATTGAAATTGACCTTTCTCGCTCTTTTAAAAAGGAGTCTTTCACGTGTTGTCTGGCAGAACTATCCTTGATCAAAACGAAATTCCACGGCTGTGAGAATCCAACAGATGGTGCATGATGAGCAGCATTTAAAATTCTTGCCAGGACCTCGTTAGGAATTTCCTTATTGATGAAATTTGAACGAATGTCACGCCTTAAAAAAATCGCTTTGTATAAACCCTCCCTTTCGCAACTTGAAAATGCTTTCATAGATATCATAATATATATTTGAAAGGTGTTGTATTAGATTTATTCTATTTTTCTAACTACTATATCTATTATTAATTAAAGATAATTCAATATTTCACAGATCATACAATCGATGAAGGATCCACACAAGGCCTAACTAGATGCAGAGCACTCTGATTAGCTACTTTCCTCTGATCCTATTCATGAGGGGATCGCTATTTATTTGCAATAGTTTTTATGACTAGTAATTTCTTCAAAAACATAACTAGACTATGATAGTTCAGGAAAACATTGCATTCCAGCTATTCATGCTTCTGTTCATTAATGAAACCTTGATATTAATGCAATTGGTAGAATCAAAGATATCATAACGCGTGTTCTTTTGATCTAGTGGTCGAAGTTACTAATACAAGATTCTTATCTTGCCTGTACGTATCAGCACATAGCTTTTGGCATTGGAATCATCATTCTTAATTTTATGAATCTATGGTCTTTACTTAAAGCTTATTTTTGCACTATACTCCGGTATTATAGTCGAAGTATACTATCTTAATTTCCTATTAATCGCGGTCATTCATCAATAATGTATAAGGATCGTTAATTCTACATAAACATATTAATCTGCTTTTAATAGAAGTCATGTTATATGCGTAAAAAAGTTAGGGTTGCCATTACTGGTGTTGGAAATTGTGCATCTGCCCTTATTCAGGGTACTTCATACTATGATAAAAATCGGGAGTCTGTAGGTCTTACTTCGTATAATTTATCTGGCCTTGAACCTGGTGACATTGATTATGTGGCTGCTTTCGATGTTGTAAATTCTAAGGTAGGGGTAGATCTATCAGAAGCAATTTTCGCACAACCCAATAACACTGTCAAGATCTGTGATATTGGAAAGATGGATGTCAAGGTTGAAAAGGGAGAGATCTTGGATGGCATAGGTAGACATCTTAGTCATAAAGTTAAGGTTTCTGACAAGTCAAGTGTTGATGTAATGAAGGTTCTAAAAGATACCAAAGCAGAGATTCTTCTTAATTATTTGCCTGTAGGCAGCAAGCAGGCAACACAATTTTATGCAGAGAAGTGTATAGAAGCTGGAGTTTCTTTTATCAATGCCATCCCAGTGTTTATAACATCAGAGTCGAAATGGCAACAAGCATTTGGGAATAGCGGTCTTGCATGTGCAGGTGACGATGTAATGAGTCAATTGGGTGCTACAGTACTGCATAAAACTTTGGTTAAATTATTTGTTGACAGGGGGGTAAAAATAGACGAGACGTATCAGCTAAACGTAGGCGGAGATATGGATTTTTACAATATGCTTGATGAAGAACGACTAGAAGATAAAAGAGTTAGCAAGACTAGTGCAGTTGCTGTAATGGCTCCATATCAAATTCCTATGCGTATTGGACCGTCAGATTTTGTAGAATTTCTACAAAATGATAAAGTATGTTATATATCTATAAGAGGTAAATATTTTGGTAATATCCCTGTGGATCTTGACGTCAAATTAAGAGTAGTAGATGCATATAACAGTGCTGGTGTAATGATCGATGCAATAAGGGGCTCGAAGTTAGCTATCGACAGAGGTATTTCTGGGCCTCTTGAGAGTATTTCTGCATACTGTTTCAAGCATCCTCCTATACAGATGTCATACTCGCAGGCAAAAGCAAATTTCTTGGAGTTTGTAGAAGGCAAGCGAGAACGATAGGCGAAAAATTTTTGCCCAAAATGGGAAAGGCCGGGTTGTACA
Organism: Nitrososphaeraceae archaeon; assembly: GCA_019246625.1. Taxonomy (GTDB): domain Archaea; phylum Thermoproteota; class Nitrososphaeria; order Nitrososphaerales; family Nitrososphaeraceae; genus Nitrososphaera_A. The sequence continues at coordinate 21,607 of JAFAQB010000214.1, read as the reverse complement.
ACATATAACTAACCCCATATCTTTATATCAGCATTACTCGTTGGTTCACATTAAAAAGCTTGAAATTTATGGATTCAAGTCATTTGGCTTTAAGAACACGGTAATAATTTTTGAAAAAGGACTAATTGCAGTTACGGGTCCTAACGGCTCCGGCAAAAGTAATGTTCTTGATGCCATAATGTTCGCCATAGGTGAAAACAGTCCTAAAGCCTTACGTATAGATAAATTTCAATCGTTATTCCATGATAGCCAAAACAGATCACACAGGTTAATTCGTGTCTCGTTGACTTTTGATAACGAAGACAGAGGAATACCTGTAGATTCTAATTCTGTGACAGTAACAAGGGAAATTGAGGGACAAACTGGCGATAGCCAATTCTATCTTAATGGTAAGAAGGTGTCGAAAAGTAATATAGTTGAATTACTTGAAGTGGTAGTTGCCGCCCCAAATAAGTTAAATATTGTTCAACAGGGAATGATAACTCGTATTTCAGAATTAAATTCGGAGGAACGTAGAAGGATTATAGAAGATATTATCGGCCTCTCATATTTTGATGAAAAAAAGGAAGAAGCCTTGAAGCAGTTAGAGGAATCAGACCGTCGCCTTGAAGTAGCCGTTGCAAGAATGGGAGAAGTTAGAAAGAGAATAGACGAATTAGAAATAGAAAGAAATGATCAGATAAGATATGAGCACATAGAGTCTGAACTAAAGCGATTCAAAGCCGTATTGCTTTCAAATAGTATAAGGATGATCAGAACAAAACTAGAAGTCCAGAAGAAGACTTTAGATTCCAACATTACATCTTCCTTGAATTTATCTAAACAACTCGAGGAAATGCATATACAAATTGAAAACCTAGAATCTGAAAAGACGTCATTTATCCATAAAGTGGATGTTCAAAATAAAGCCAAAGCACAAATTGGAAGTAAAGTAACGAATATTGTATATGAATCTGAGAGAATGAAAGCTATGTTAAAGGAAACTCAACAACGCTTATTTGAAATCGAAAGGCAAATTCCTTTAATTGATATAGATAAAGAAAATGTTAATCAGAAATTAAATAATTTGCATTTAAAAGTGGAACAAATGAAAAATCTTATGAATGATAGAAATGGAGGTATTTCAATATTGCGTTCACAATTAGAGGAAGTTAATTCTCAAATAGACAGATTTACCTTTGATAATGCCAAATATGTAGACATTAAAGAGAAATTTGCGTACTCGTATAAACGCTTGTCAGAAATCAAAAATCATCTTGACATTTCGATTTTGCGGTTAGAAGAAAAGGTAAAAGTAAATCGTGATAAAATTAATGCTAACAAAGCACAGATCCATTCTTTCAGAGTCGAGTTTGAGAAAAACAAATTAACATTCGCAGATCTTAAGAAGAGTCTGCAATCAGAAAAGGCAGCATTCCAAAGTATGGAAAGTCATATTAAAAATTTAAAAGTAACAAATAATAAGCTTGAAAGAGAGATTGCTAGTTCGTCTAACCTAAACAAGAGAGCTGACAATTTAGCCTCAAGATTTGAGGCAAAAGCAGATGTTGCAAAGAATTATGGAAATGAAGATGTCGCCGTTGCAAAACTGATGAAACATCCAGAAAAATTTGATATAAAGGGACTAGCACACAATATACTACAATGGGATGAAAACTACGAGAGGCCAGTGCTTGCAGCAGGATCAGAATGGATGAAGGCGATAGTAGTCGATAAAGTAACATCTATGCTTTCTATTGCAGAATATGCTAAACTAAATAAATTACCACGTCTTAAAATTATTCCACTAGATATTATCAGTAGCACAAAAAGATCGGAGCTTCCAAAGGAGGATGTGAATATAATAGGCAATCTTGCTGACTTTGTATTTTCTGATTACAAGAATCTATCTAATTTTCTGTTTGGCAATACCTTTCTTATGAAGACTTCTACATCAGCATATCTCTTAGCAATACAAGGATACAGAGCAGTGTCTGTTGATGGTATTCTCTTTGAACCAGCAGGAAGTTCAATATCATTAGATTTTGGTTCTAAAATATCTGATCTTACAAAGGCAATTATCTTGAGTGAGTCAATCGATAATCTAAGATGTTCCCTCACGAGTTTAGATTTCTTAATTAAAAAGAGAAGTTCTGATCTGAAAGAAATTACTTTGAAAACCAACGACTTTGAATTCCAAAAAACGAAATTAGAAGCAAAAATCGACAGATTGATGCTACAAATCTCTATTGTGGATGGATCAGTATGTAAAGTGAAAGAATCATTGCAGTCGATTATGTTAAACAATATCCTACTCCAATCAGAAATTGATTCTGTGATTCTCAACCTACACGAACATCGTAAGCGCACATCAATATTGGTGCACGCTATAAATAAAATAACAGAAAACCTACAAAATATTGATAATTTATCTGCTGCCGCTGCAAACAATATCGCTCAACTAAATGTAAAAAAGAACCAGATTTTGAAGTCACTGGAAGCGGCAGATATTGAATTTCGGCAAATAATGACTTCCTCAGCAGCACTGAATAATGAAATCGAGATTACTCTAGAGCATTTAGGACGAATAGATGAACAGAAAGGGAGATTAGAAACAGAGCTTGTAGAAAGGATAAAAACTGCTAATGAATTACGAATTAAACTAGAATCGACAGAAGCAGAACTCAAAATACTAAGAGATGAAGAACAGCGGGCAATAGATTCTTCAGGCAGCTCTTATAAAGTTTTAGAAGAGTATGAACGACAAATAAAACAACTAAGAGATAATGAGAGAAAGATCTCTAAAGAATTTAACGCGATTGAAAGAGAGACAGCAATGCGTCGAAAGGATATTTCTGATATTACTTCGCAGGAATTACATCTTAATAATGACTTGCTTTCGTTGGGATATAAGGATCTAGCAGACTCATTTGATGTAGATATGGTTATTAAAGAGCTAACCCATGAGCTTGAAACAATAAAGACTAAAATTAACTTACGGGCTCACGAAAGTTATACTCAGGTAATTGAAGGATATAGAAGCATGTCGAACAGACAAAACGAATTGGAAACGGAACGAAATTCCATTATTGTTTTCATTGAAGAAGTTACTAAGGAAAAGAAGAATTTCTTTATTGATGCATTTAAAAGAGTCGATAATGATATAAGAAAGACTTTTTCTGAAGTGACAGGTGGGAAAGCTTGGCTAGAAATGGAGAATATCGAAGACGTATTCACAGGCGGTATAATGCTAATGGTTCAATTTCCGGGTAAAACAGAACGTGAGTCGACAGGATTATCCGGTGGTGAGAAAACCATGGCTGCCACTATTTTTCTATTAGCACTCCAATCACTAAAGCCATCTCCATTCTATCTGATGGATGAGGTTGATGCTCATCTTGATGCTCAAAATAATGAGAGATTGTCCAAAGTCTTACTTTCGCGTTCAAACGAAAATCAAATAATCATGGTATCTTTAAAAGATACCACTGTGGCCAAAGCGCGTATTGTATATGGTGTATATTCTAAAGAAGGTGCTTCCCAAATTGTAAGGTATCGACGCCATGATCATGAGGCTCTTGCAGAAGCTAATATAAATTGAAAACAGAAAATAATATTTAAATCGTTGAATACAATGATCCATTTTGTATAATATATATCATTAGTCGGTTTGGTCTCTATGCAAATTATCCGGATCAGGTTCAGAAATAGCATCTATTAATGCTTGTGTGTATGGATGAACTGGATGCAATAAAACTTGATCTATGGCTCCTGCTTCAAGTATTTTACCTGCATGCATTATTGCAATTTCGTCACCAATATATCTAGAGGTGGAGAGATCGTGTGTAATGTAAAGGCAGGAAATCTGAAGCCTATCTTTTAGGCTCTTCATAAGATCTAATATTTCAGCTCTAACAGAAACATCAAGCATAGAAACGGGTTCATCAGCTATAATTAATTTAGGTGTAAGAACCAATGACCTCGCTAATGCTACTCTCTGTCGCTGACCTCCTGAAAGCATATGTGGGAATTTTTCAGCGATCTCCTCGACAGGTTTTAATCTGACATCCTCCAAAGATCTGAATACTTTTTCTTTTCTTTCCGTCTTTGGACTTTTTTTGTTATGAATATTCAATGGTTCCATGACTATGTCCATTATTTTCATACGAGGATTTAATGAGGTATACGGATCTTGGTATACCATCTGCACCTTTGTACGAAAATTTCTTAATTCTTTGTCAGTTTTTGTTGTAATGTCTTCTCCATTAAATATTATACGTCCGCTGTCAGCCTCAATTGCCCGTAGGATTAGTCTTGCTAAGGTAGTCTTGCCCGAACCAGATTCTCCTGCAAGAACAAATACTTTTCCTTTTTCAACTCTGAAACTAACGTTATCTACTGCTTTAATATACTGTTTATTAGCTAAACTAAAGATTTCGCGGAGGGTCTTTTTGACAGGAAAATATTTTTTGAGATTATCTACTTGCAGGATTTCATCCAATTGTTAGTTTTAATAACGGATGATTGATAATATAAATAATATCCAAGCCCTATTCGATTAGGATAGTATAACAAATCACAGCTTCAAAATCAAAAATGTGATAAATAGATACTCAATTCATACTCTGGTCGTGTTAAATCAAGGTATATTTTCTCCTTTTCTTGTCAAGAATTTGAGAATATTAGGTTTAGATTGAGATTTGGACAAATTAGGTAAAAATTATGAATAACTTTATCATCCATTGATTAGCATAAACTACTACTACTACCACTACTATATTACAATAATCAACAACTAGGCTTTTCCTACATGGCTAATAATAATAGTCAATCATCAATTCTGTCCTTAACATATTATTATATTATTCTATATCTCTTTCAATCATGCTTTTTTCAAACGATGAATAGAGTATATTATATTATATGTTTTTTAGTTTTAGTTAGTCCAAGCGATTTGCAAGCTTCTGGATATCGTAACCCACCATCAGAGTATACTGTGTGTTCTTCAAGCTTTATCAAGGATTTTAGAAATACTTCGGCAAGAAATAGAACACGACCATAGTGGGTAGATACATTTAGATAATGTGAGGTCTATGTCACTTTTGAAAAGACATAGACGTGATTGCTTTAACATTATTTTATACAATGCAAGTCCAATAGTGTAAAATAATAATAAGTAAATAGTGACATCATTATCCCTATTGATCCACAATCTATAAAATACAATTAGATGATAAAATAATAAATAAAGTAGACCCTATAGTGTTAATGTGATAAAACGGTGTATCAATACAATGCAATTAGTGCTCTTTACGTTCTATATATCGAATAAGAAAAGAGGTTGCTCTATTAATAAACTATTTTTACAATCTCGAATTAAAAACATAGTGTTTCACTAGAATTGAGGTTGAAGGTGTAATTTGAATGGTTAGGACAATTGATAAAACACATACTGTGCTTTCGTATATTGAGGGAAGCTTAAAAAATGTAACAATAATAAACGGTGAAACAGTAGAACAAGGATTTTTATTCTCTTTACTAAATCCACCAATTCCTTTAGGGGGAAATATCATTTCTCTTGATATATATGTAGATGAAATTCCAGTTTCAAAAAAGTCAATTTTTGTTGCAACTTCAGAAGATATTGTCAATGCGTCTATATTATCCGAAAGCAGGCCTATTTCATTCAAACCATTCCAAAGTGCGAGGTTTCTAGTAATAAGAGAATTTTTAGAGGAGGGAAAGAAGCACAAGATTGTCATTTTGAGTAAACTCGAAGGGTTTGAGCAAATAATTATACCATTTACGTTCAGTGATCGCGTTGCAATTCAAACAGAAAGAATATTTATTCCGTCGAATCTTGTCGATGATGATCGCTCAGCTACAACTCTAGAAGATACTATTTTCAAAAATTTTACAATCCCATTAACATTATCTGGAAAAAAGGCATACATTGTATGCTCATCAAATGGGGCAGTTTCGGCTAACTGGACCTGGATGGGAGCAAGATATGACAATGGTGGCTTGTATGTTCCACCGGCAAGAGCTTTTGGCAGAATAATAGTCGAAATCTCAATGGATGATGGAGTGCGTAAAAGACTACCGAACTTCGTAGTATCTTCAAGACATGAAAATGGAATTCTAAGTACAAGACACGAAGTCGCTGGCTTACAAGTAAAAAGGACATTGTTTGTTCCCCCTGACAATAAAGGCTTTGTTACGATGTTAGAATTTGACCTATCAAATACATATAATATCCATTTTAGAGACTTAAATGTAAAAGATAAGAAGAAATCAGAGAAATCAAAAAGAAAAATTCGAGTCCATTTCATTATCGATGGCAACATTACTAGCTATGGCCTAGCCGCTATTTCACAAAGCAACCTTTCTAAGTACCTTGAAACAGATAATTGCTTGCAAATTCAGACCGCTGCAAGAAAAGGCATTGCACACTATTTTGGAGCAATTGGTATTGCACCTATGCATTTGAAACCATCAAAGGTACTGACAGATTCTTTTGATAATGATCTTGAACTTTCGTACGATCTTGAAATTGAATCAGGCAAAACAATCGAGGTTGCACTTGTAGCTGCTGGCAGTTCCCATAGTTCTGAAGATTGCCTAAATGAGTTTAGAAGTATCAGGAATAATTACAGGAGCCTTTTGGAGCATACAGAAAATCATTTCAAAATGTTTTCATCTTCTACTCTACAGATCGGATCAGGCGCGAAGTCAGAGCCTACTATTGCAAAGCTGATAAAGGCTTTCGAAAAAGCAAAGACGAGTATGGAATATCTAAAAGCTGAGTATGATGGGCTTGGAGCAGGAGTTTGTGCAGGCCTTCCAAGATTTCCTAATTACTGGGCAAGAGATACTGGTTGGTCGTTAAGGGGATATTTGTCTTTAGGTGATTATGATTTTGTCTTCGCAATCATAGAAAATTTTCTTAGACATCAGGCAAAGAGAACTTCGACGGTTGCTATGAAAGGAGAGCTTCCAATGATAATTAGCGGAAAGGCTTTTCTTCACAACACTACCTTTGGATCGGCCGATTCAACTTTTCTTTTTCCTTGGGCCATACGCAAATATGTACTAGCCACTGGGGATATACAATATTTGAAGAAAAGATGGAAATCTATCATCGACCTTGTGAACTGGGGATTTCTGAAGGATACAGATAAAGATGGGTTAGTTGAACATGCATTCACAGGCGTTGCAGAAAAACTACCAATTCAAGATTCTACATGGATGGACCATATAGATAGAAGGAAGAGTGCAAATGATATTCAAGCATTATTTTATGAAAGTCTGAAAATTGGAGGTGATCTGGCGAAAATTGTTGGTGATAGTTTCAATAGGGAGAGATGGATTAGATATTCCCAACAACTACAAAATAAGATTGATTTGGAATACTGGGACCCAGATAACATATTCTATTATGACACCATTCGGAGGGACGGTTCAAAAGATTCCAGTATAAGACCCAATGCCCTTGTTTTGTTACTAACAGGTGCTGTCAGAGATAGTGATAGGGCTGAAGCTGTCCTCAGGAGAATTGAAAAAAATGATGTTACCACTGCATGGGGAGTTAGGACCTTAAGTTCGATGGATCCTAAATATCATCCAAGCCTTTATCATGATGGAGCTGTATGGCCTCTCGTTACAGGTTGGTGTGCGGCAAGTGAGATCAAATTCGGCAGAAAGGAACAAGCACTATATTATATTGGATCAATGGCAGATCGAATTCTATTTGAAAATGGCATGTTTGCTGAAACATATAGAGGTGACCGTCCAGAACCTTTTAACTCATGCATACTTCAAGCGTGGTCAGTTGGAATGTATATTCATTCCATAAGTGAAATGATGCTTGGGATGAAGTTAAATATGATTGATAACAATATCCAATTTGAACCACAGATTCCAGAATCTTTGAGAAGTAACACTATGCCCATTAGTTTTGAGCACAGTATTCATACTACAGAAGGGAGGCAAAGATTCAAGGTTGTTGTTGACCCAAGCAGCGAAAAAATAACTGTTATCTTTGGAAATCGTAATATTAAGATGTATCCTGAAATTCTTAGTAGTTCTTATTCAATTAATATTATATGTTGACAGTCAGAATCTATGCCAATTAGACCTGTATCGAATTTTTGCTAACTAGATATACATAAAAAAATGAAAGCGCACCTTATATATATACAAACCCAAAGGTGGATAACTGATAATTGATAGCTATTGGCCGTAATTCACATGATTTAAATTAAATTCACTCATCTATTGACAAAGGATCATCATCATGCAAGTCAATTCAAATATCAGCTTGTTCAACAGATTTGCTACGAGAATACTCTTCTATGGCTATATAATGTTAGGACCGGGTTCTAGAGATGGATTTATTTATGGTTCTAAAGCTAATGTGGGCCATTTGACTGTGGATTTGTGCATAATTGTTGTTATGTTCAAGTCCATTCCATATATTTGGCTGATGCTTCATGAAGGTTTTTAATATTAATACAAATCCTTTTCATCTGATAGAGATTGCAAATATTACCGAGATGCATACCTTTTATATAAGGTTATAATTTCAGTTAAACAAATTCACCAATGGTGAAGCACAAATATGATAACAATAGATGAAAAAAGAATTTTTGAAACAATTTTTAAAAGGAAACCTCACTCCGTGGCCCTTAATGGACCCGATGCTCTTATCTCGAAAATTCAAGACAGTGCAAACAATATTACAGAAAGGTTTGGTATTCCTGTTTATATTATCGGTGACACATGCTGGGGGTCATGCGACTTGAATACACATGCAGTAGATGTTCTTGGTGCGGATATTTTGTTCAATATTGGCCATACAGTTGCAATGGAGACATTTGGCGAAAAAGTTGTGATGATCAATGCCTATGATGATGCTAGTTTTGATGTAGTGGCAAGAAAATGTGCATTAGGACTCAAAGGAGAAAAATATAGATCAATATCATTACTAACAGATAGCCAGCATCTGCATCAAATTGCTTGTGTAAAAAAAATCTTTGAAGAAAACGACTATCAGGTTATTATTGGCAGAGGCAAAGGGCAGCTGAATGATGCGCAAGTTTTTGGCTGTGAGTTCTATCCAGCCTATGACATTCAGAATCAAATCGATGCATATATTTTCCTTGGTCAAAGCAGATTTCATTGCGCAAGTATAGCAATGTCAACTGAAAAACCAACATTTATGCTAGATCCGTATTTCAGAGAATATTTCAGAATCAATGAATATGCACAAAGTCTCCAGAAAAAAGCCATTTTATCCGTTTATAAAGCATTGGACGCCGGAAGAATAGGTATTATAATCGGTTTAAAGGAAGGACAATTTGCACAAGTAAGAGCACTAGAATTAAAAAAAATGTTTGAGCAACTAGGGAAGAAGACGCAGTTAATTGCATTAACAGATATCACGGACGATCGCCTTCAAAACTTTAAAGGAATCGATGCATTTGTCCAAGTTGCTTGTCCTAGAATATCTACAGACAACCACTTTAAGAAACCCCTGCTTTCAGTTCCTCAAGCATTGGCTCTAATTAAATTGCTTAGAAAAGAACCAATTGATGACTTTCTAAAAATTCGTCACTGGCTTTAGGACTGTTGGGTTTGGATTGGATACCATCAAAATTCATTCACTCATACACAAGTAAGAAATTTATTACGAAGTATTTTAATGCGTAAAATACGCTACATTGTCATCTTGACAACAAATAAGAAAAAATATACAATAGCTACTCTTGGATCACATTGCTCTCTTCAGGTATTAAAGGGAGCAAAAGATGAAGGTTTCCGAACATTGTTAGTTTGTCAGAAATCACGAATTGATCTTTACAAAAGATTTAAGTTTATCGATGACATGATTGTAGTAGATAGATTCGATGAAGTTTTAGGGGATATCTGTCAAAGACGCTTCAGGCAAACAAATTCCATAATTATTCCTATTGGAACTTTGATTGCTTATATGAGTGCTGAACAGATTGAAAGCATTGCTAGCCCATTTTTTGGAAATAAATGGATTTTACGATGGGAGTCTGACAGAGCATTAAAACAGAAATTAATGGAGGAGTCCAAATTAACTACTCCAAAAGCTATAAAATCAAAAAATGAAATTCAGAAATTATGCATTGTGAAATTACACGGAGCCGCTGGCGGACGTGGCTATTTTCTTGTATGGAACAAAGAGACTTTCGAAGAAGGTGCAAGAAAATTAATTGAAAAGCAAGTGATAGACAGTGAAGATGATTTATATATTCAGGAATATGCTATGGGTGTTCCTACATATTTACAGTATTTTTATTCTCCTCTAACTGATTCGGTTGAACTAATGGGAGTAGATAGAAGATATGAATCAGACATTGATGGTTTGGGTAGAATTCCTTCAAAGCAGCAGCTTGGTATAGAATTGGAACCGTCATATAACGTCGTAGGCAACTTTCCATTAGTTTTACGGGAGTCCTTGCTAGCGGAAGTCTATGCAATGGGAGAAAGATTTGTGGAAGCAGCAAAACGCCTAGTACCACCTGGTATGACTGGTCCTTTTTGTATTGAAGGGGTATACGATCGAGATGGAAAGTTTACAGCTTTTGAGTTTTCAGCAAGGATTGTTGCTGGAACAAATCTGTATGTCAACGGCTCGCCGTACTCGGATCTGATTTTTGCTGAACCTATGAGTATGGGTAGGAGAATAGCACGTGAATTAAAAATGGCAAATAAAAAAGGTCAGATAAACAAAGTAATTACATAAAACTTGCAAGTGCGGATAATAATAAATGACTTTACAGCATTGTTCGAAGAGCTAAAATTAATTCATATCTATTCCGAAAATGACCTTGACATGAATATGCTTATTTTGACAATCTTTTAAGACTCATGATAAAGATCTATTCATTTACAATGAATTATGACGGTTCAATTGTTTCAGCAACAAGTAGTAATAATAATAATCCAATTATCAGACGATCATGACATGGCTGTTATTATATATTATTACCCGCCCGTCATTCTTGTAAATTCATTATTCCTTTTCATGGTAGATATATAGTCGAGATTTGAAAGTGCAATGATTGCTGACGCCCTGACTTCTTCGCTTTCATCATTTAATGCTTCATTGAGTATCCTTCTTGCTTTTTCCGAACCTATTACTCCCAAAGCAACTGCTGCTTCATGTCTGACAAAGAAACTTGGATCTGATTCTACGGCTTCAGAAAGAGTATTTACTGCACTAGCAAAACCAAGTTGACCAAGTGAAAAAGCTGCCTCATGTCTAACCAATGCATCTTTGTCATTAATAAGAGCTTTACCAATAGATTCAACTGCATCTTCATTCGCTAAATCTGCTAAAATACATATAGACCTTGTACGAATTACATTGTCATGATGATCTAGTAAATTCTTAAAATATTGTATATTATGATTATCAAACTGTTTTTCCATTTCTGCTAACAATTTTATCCTTTCTTGGGATCTGATATATTTAGTGTTATTGCAAATACTCATAAGATCACAAATCAATATTCAGATATGCATTTAATATGTTTTATCAACATTTAAACTAAAACCAAAAGCAGGTTATCATGATGATGTATGTGAGATGGTAGAAACTAATAACAAAACATATACAGATCAAACTGACGCTCATGGTGGTCAGGAATATACCAACTTGATAAACTCACTCAGGTGGAGACAAGAAAAGAATATGTTTATTGCATGTTAAGTTTTATGAGATTTGTAGGGGTGAATGGTAGTAGTAATACCTCTATTCGCTGTCAATAATGATACCTCATGTTAAATTCTCTTTCTTTCAGTTAAAGCGTAAGAAAGTAGATGAACCCTATAAGTAGAAGGAATTAAATCCCGCCCAATCAAGCATAAAATGGCTCGACCCCTGAAAAAACACTTCAAAGCAGAACAACTCATCATCATGGTGGTTGTATTAGTAGCAGGAGAAAGCAAATTTCTCTAAAATAACTATCATGCATTTTATAGTCTTATTTAATAAATCAATTCTCATATACTCATTTGGAGAATGTGACCTGTTGGATATATCGGTTCCACCTATGCAAACAGATGGCACACCTAATAGTTTATTGAAATAATACATTGGCCCTGTACCAGCTGAAGATACATTGATAATCGCGTCCCGATATACTTCTACTGCAGCTTCCTTAATGATATTTACAAATGGATGATTTATAGATGTCCTGGCAGCAGGTTCAGCTCCTAAAAATCTTATCTCTATTGTTGTATTATTGCTGCTGGCGGCATTGTAATTATTATTATTATTACTGTTAGATGACTGATATTTTCTTATATGCTTTTTTAGCCTTTCAAATTGTATCTGTGGAACCATATCTGGAACAAGTCTAAAATCTAATCTTGCAATAGCAATAGAAGGAAGTACAGTCTTTGAACCTTCACCAACATATCCTGATACTAATCCAGAAATATTACATGTTGGCATTCCTGCAAACGCTTTCTTAACTTCAATACCTTTAGCATTATTAACAAGACAAGATATGCCATATTCTTTCTTTAATGCATCTTCGTCAAATGGTTCTTTCTCCATCAAAGACATCTCTTCATCTGTGAAGTCCCTTAATTCGTTATACCAGTTTTCTATCAAGATTTTTCCATTGTTATCTCTTAAAGTATTTAATAACCTTACAAGACTCCATGCAGGATTTTCAATTAAAGCTGCAAGACTAGAATGCACATCCCTACAAGGACCTTTTGAAATAATTTCGACAGACAGAATACCTTTTTGACCTAAAGAAATAATTGGTCTACCTCTTGTGTCCACAAAGCCGCTCTCCCATATTACACCATCGCACTTGAATTTCTCTTTGTATAGACTAATGTATTCTTTTAAATGAACACTTCCAATTTCTTCTTCACCTTCTACAATGAATTTAACATTACATGGCACGTCACTAGTTTTCTTAATATAATACTCTACTGCCTTGATCCTAGCAATTAATTCTCCTTTATCATCTGCTGCTCCACGTCCAAAGATATAGTTGCCTTCAATGTTTCCGCTAAAGGGGTTTTTGTCCCATAGTTCTATTGGCTCTACAGGCTGAACATCATAATGGTTGTAAAATAAAATAGTCTTACCATTGGGATTTGATTTAGATTTAACTTCACCATAAACTATAGGAGGAGGTGGTGATGATAGTAGCGATGATGGTGATGGTTGTGTTGCTGGAGGAGAAGGAATGTTACTATTATTATTATTATCTTCCTCCTCAACTTCTGTAGAATTATTATTATTATTATTAGTGAGATAGAGAAGTTTAGTATCAATTCCAGCATTCAGCATTATTTGTGCAACCAGGTCAGCACATTCAACCAATCCTTGGTTTTTTGCTGAAATGCTTGGTTGTCTTATTAGGGTCTGTAAATCTCTAACAGAGTCGTCATCATCATTTATTTTAATATTCTTAATCATGATATATTATATACGTATGTCAATCTTATTGAGACAATAATATAATATAATATATTCTTCATCTTCTAAACACACAAAAATATACAGATCATCATGATAAGACAGACAATTATGTTGTTAAATGCCATATATAATAATAAGAAAATAATAATAGCATCAAGTTATGGGTTGATTATTTTTAGTCTTCTCCCAGATATCAGATATCACCTCAAAGAGTGTTTGTTCTGTAGAACCATTGAATTTCTTCTGCCATAATTTAGCTACGTATTCGCCCGGCGTATTTTTGCTTTCTAATCTCTTATCCAATACACTAAGAAACTCTGGTTTTATGCCTAAATCAGACAGCCCTTTACGTGCAAAATCCAGTTGGTTTCTTATTGTATCTATAATATTAAAATGAGTCTTTGCTTCAAATCCTGATCGGACTACAGATGTTCTTTCTTCTCTTAATGAAGAAAGTGGGCGCAATTGTCTTTCTTCATGAATAGCCATATAAAGATAGCCAATGAAGAACTCTGTCAATGCCATCAATGCCTTAGGAGTAGGTTGTACTGACATAATTCTAGTCTCAACACGATAAAAATCTGAGTTTAGACGAATTCGTAGGTCGTCATGCCTTTCCTTTTCTAATTCAAAGTAATCTTTAGCAATAACTTTATCTCTTCTACTTGTGAGATAGTCTATATAATCTTCAACACTATCCAGATATTTAGTAATAGTTGGAAAGCCTGAATTTTGCTGCTCTGACTGATCATACAGATGAATTCGAGGTTCGTGCATAGAAAATATTTTACCAGCAAAGAGTCTACTATTAGCTCCAAGCAGGATTGCTGATGGTATCAGATTTAATATATGATTGAACATTTGTGCTGTATGACTCGGATTTTGTCCTTGAAGATTAAGATGAAAACCCTGAATAGCAGATGGAATTTGTAATGCCTTAAATTTCTGACCTTCAATTTCCACATCAGGAATTTTAGTCTGCCAGCGTGCTAGTTTCTTGTATCTTGGTTTATCAGTAATCAGTTCATAACTAGTATTATTATTACTATTAATATCGTCGTGATCCTTTAATATCTCTGGAGATGGATTACCTCCAAGAAATACGGGAAATACCATTTCCTTATCCTTGTATACCTTCTGAACTGCTCTATCTAGGTGTTCTATAAATTCTTCAAACAAATTATTAAGATCAAGAAGGCTATACATTGGAGTAGGTTGAGTTTTGTATTCAAATTGACACATACCATACTCAAAATCAAGTTCATGCGTAGTTCCTTTTAGCTCTTCAATTAATGGAGCAGCATTAACAGGTATTCCTTTATTATCAATCAAGCATCCTTCAATTTCCACGCCGACTCGGAATGTTTCATCGTATCGTATAGAGTCTGTGTGAGCTCTATTCTTCAATTCTTCTGCCTGTTTTAAAATAAAAGAGTAGGAAGAATCAGAAGGTGGTAGCTGTTGTCGTTGTAATTGACTCAATTATTATGATCGTAGAGATATAGGGGACAAAAAGGATAAATTATTATCCATATATGGCGATGTCAAATTGGCAAATCGTTATTAAAGGCACCTACATTTACATTGTATTTGTCCCATAAAAATCCGAATATAACGTTACTTATAAAAAAGCCCGAGCCAATAACAAGGTTATATATTCCATATGCTGTGCCACGCAGCTCTGATAAAATGTATCTTGGTGTTATTGCCCTTTGCAATGTTTCCGAAATGCCCATATAAAGACCAAACACAGCTGCCAATACATATGCATAAAGCGAGTTCCCAGTTAATGTGACCATAAGCAAAGATGAGACGACAAAAACTGCATATCCTATTGTCAATACTTTTTCCTTTCCAATTTTATCTGCTAACATCCCAGACGGAATACCAATCGCAGTATGCGAAATGTTGATTACTGCATACGCTAACGGTATGACATTTTTGCTTATTCCTAAATTAGAGGCTTTTAGTAAAATAAAAGAGTAGTTGAAGGCGTCGATACTAAATATCCCTGATATGATAAGTAGAAAAACAAATGTCTATTTCTTTTCAAAACATTGCCAAAGTTTGAAAGAGCGCCGGTTGTATTAGAAAATCTTATAGCTACTTCTTTTACGATAAATATCAAAATGATAACTCAGATAGCACCAGGAATTAAAGAGATAAGAAATATTCCACGAATATCTATTATCTGAAGAAGAGCAAAGGCAGCAATTGGCTCAACTATAGCTCCAATTTGATCAAGTGTTCTATGTATTCCAAAAGCCTTGCCAGCAGTTGATTCTGAAACCGAATCAGCTATCAAGGCATCTCGAGGAGCAGTTCTTAGACCTTTTCCTGTCCTGTCGCCTGCCCTAACAATAAAAGCATCAAACCATCCTGATGTTACTGCAAAAAGGGCTTACTAATTGTAGATAAACCATAGACTGCAAGAACAAAAATTTTTCTTTTCCGTAATTTATCAGATAAAGAACCTGAAACCATTCTGAAAGCATAACTGATAAGCTCTGATGAACCCTCTATACCTCCAAGAATTGTCCTTGATGCTCCAAGGTTGGTAACTATGAACAAAGGTAGTATTCCTAAAATCATTTCTGTAGAAAAATCAGTAAAAAAGCTTACAAAACCCAGAGCAACAACATTACGGATTCCTATATGCTTGTTACCTTGATCGTAATTGTCTTTTATTGACAATGTTCAAAAACTACCTATTGAGCTTGGTGATTCTCTTCGCTTGATATAATAATAATATTATCTTTTAACATAATACTATCTATTCCTTGCTTTAAAAAGGTACCAAACCAGTGACACCTGCCATAATAATTCCCTAATGATCGTAGTTTTTTTGAAATCTTGCATAATGACTCGAAATTATGTATTTATAGAAAGTTCGATGTCGAACTAGCTCGCTACCCCATTAGTTTGTTGATTATTTTGTTTTTCAAATTCACGATCTGCTAACGAAATAACATTTGGGTATACACCAGGCCCAACTTGTATATTGGCAATGGGAACAAATCCAGTCACAAACTTGTTATTATTGTTTGGTGTGGAGTTGGTTGTATTATGCGAATTGATTATCTGATTGTTATAGATTGTGTTGTTGCCATGAGAACTCTTTAGTGTTATACCACTTCCTATATTATTTATCATATTATGAAACACTTTATTAAAAGAAGAACCATTACCTAGAACAATTCCATTATCATCTCTGTCATCATTTGAAATTGTGTTATTATATACTTGGCTATGGTGAAGCTGTGAAACAAAGATCCCATTTGCTTGGTTTTCTATGTAATTATTCCTGACAGTAGAATTAGCCACATTTCTGGTAAAAGATATTGCATCGCCCGTATTATTGAACAATTTATTGTCTTCTATCAAAATGTTGTAGCAGTTTAATGAGCAAATTATACCTGTACCATTGGTATCATAGACAATATTATGGCGAATTATCATGTCATGAGTGCCAGTATGGGGATCAATACCATAATGTCCACTATTATGGAATTGATTATTTTCGATTATCATGCCCCTTATGTCAATAGAATAGAAACCAAAATAGAGATGATGTATATTATTGCCTCTTAATACACTACCATCACCACCATTACGATATTCAAGCCCAGATGTTCCCGAACCAATGCCTCCTTCATATCCTAAATATGCAATCTCCGAATTAGTAATATTTGTAGTGCCTGTTGCTCCACGTTCGGTTGCTATAAAAGGCCTTGCAGCACCAGCGTGAGTTATATGTCCATAGTATTCTCTTGAACTATTAGTTAATGCATAGTAATTTGTATTCTTGTTCCATGAAGTCACTTTGGTTGTATCAATTTTTAGGCTACCATAAACTAGTATTCTATTTACATTATTTTCTACACTATTTAGTGGAGTAGTAAGTATTTTTAGCCATTTGGTGTCTTTTGGATCAATAGTAAGCAGGGATCCTTTATTTATTATTATGGTCGCATTTAATAGCCATATATTCGGTTTTCTTTCATCCACACTATTATTAATATTATTATTGTTATTATTTTTGATAGATTGTTGTTGTTTTTCTTCTATCGTTAAGACTGTAGGATTATGAAGCTGATTATATACATCAGTAAGATGCGCTGAGGGACATTTAATTGTAATTGAGTTTTGATTTTTGTCATACACAATACAGGAGGATGATGTAGGTAATCTTGGTGATGGCTTTAGCTTTCCAAATAACTCCGATGAATTTTCACTTTGAACAGGAAGTAGTAAACTACTTGATAGCAGTAGTAATAACAACAATAAGGTAAACGTGACAATAATAGAAACTCCAATTATAGACCTAGTCAATTAGAAGACTGTAAAGTTTTGAGCTATAAATATTGTGTGTGTTGTTTGGCTAGACTAGTTGGAGAAGGAAAATATGCAATAGTTATTACTCTGAGTTCTATTCCAAGTTCTAAACCAAGATACAGTGTAAGTGCTGCAGGTATTGTACCATAGACTATAGATCGATGACTCATTTTCTTGAGCTTCTCAATATCTGTATAAGGATATTGTACGTGATGGTAAATTACAGGCATTACAGCAATTGATCATCGTTATTATCGTCATGTAGTGAATATTTACTACTGACGAAGACTGCCAAGTCAATGATATTTTCAAATGCTCGCATAAATGGTAATAATAATATGATGAATCTTGTTGACTAGGATGCTTTCTCCGTTATTGCAGTGATTGTTGCAAATACTTTTGTGTATGGAATATATACTATTCAAAATTACATTTCGTGAATATGCGAATAAGATATTGGCGATTAAATAGTACCGAAGTTTTAAAAGCGAATTATCCTGTTGAAAAGGTTAATCATTGGGATATAAAGTCTACTATAGATGAATATCAACAGTTTGGTGTTTTCTGGTTTAAGTATGGAACACCCTATGATAAAGAACCTATTCATGGAATATGTTTTTATTATAATGAAATTCCACAACAAATAGTTCAAGATCTAATAGATTTCCTCCAGTCAAAGTTGGGCGGCAAGGTTCTCTATAAACAAACAAGGGTTTTCTTACAGGGTTCCAAAGAATTTGCTGACTCTCAGTCGATTGGGAAGCTTGCTACTGAGTTGAGTTTGAAATTTAATGTTACTATTGAGATAACCATTGAATTTGAAAAAGTGACAGAGAAAGAGAAAGTAGAAAATAGTTTTGATCTACCTTCTAACAAAGCACTGCCGATCGTCGGCCCAGATTAACATTATTATTATTATTATTAAAGTCCCCAGCTTATAGAATACACGTCTTCCAAAACTACCTTCGCTCCATGTTATGCTATGCTCTTGACTTACTAAAATCTTGAGGCAATAAGGCAAGATAAGCAAAACTTATAGACATGGTAATTGGCAAGCAGAATATCTCCAAAACTTTACCATTATAGAGAACTTTGAGGATAGCTAGTTAACATAGTCTTCAATTTTGCTATTAAATTTGATATACTAAGTGGTTTACTTATGAAATCTATGACATTTACTGAAGGCATTACCTTGTTGAATTCTTCTTTGTTTATTTCAAATGCTGTTATGAATGCAATTTTCATTGATGGATTCTTCTCTTTGATACGGCGGTATAATTCAAAACCATTCATTTTTGGCATTCTAATATCAGTGATAACTATATCATAATAGTTTTCAGGATGGTTTTCAAAGGTCTGTAAAGCTGTTTCACCACTAGGAAAAGTGTCAACTTTAAAGGCATTATTTGATTCCAAACCTCTTTTTACCGTAGATAAAATATCCTTCTCATCATCAACAAACATAATTCTAAAAGGCGAAGAGCGTCGTGTAGATCTCGTCATAAAGGTACATAAAAATGTTTGATCGGAATATTTAAAGTAAATGGATAGACGATCTCCTTTCTAACTACAACAAAGATATGGAGTGATCGGCATCGCCAAATTCTATAAATACATATAACTGCAGAGAATCTGTAAAATCCATGTCCGATGTATTGGTTGAAGAAGGTATAAACCTTCTTTACAATTCAAAAATTCAAGACTTCAATAACTGGAGAATGAAAAATCTAACCGTAAAGTTTGATATTAATGGCAAAAGCTTTTCTGGCAGAGATCTTTCTCAGGCTTATCTCAACGGAGTTTCTTGCATTGGAACAGATTTTTCTCATTGCAATCTATCTAATGTTAATTTTGTCCAAGCAATACTTAATAAGGCTAATTTTGAAGGAGCAAATCTCACAGACGCTCTATTAATGTACGCTGAAATGGCAGAATGCAATCTTGTTAACTCCGACGTAACGAGAACAAATTTTATGTTCGCAAACCTGCAAAAATCAAATTTAATAGGATCTAAATTCTCCAAAACTATACTTGTTGAGGCCAATATGAAAGATGTGAAAATATCAAATGTTGACAAAAAAGAAGCATACTTAAAATATGCCAAAATTGAAGGAACTCTTTGGGAGGGTAACAGATAGCTAGCAATGGATGCTAGATATCTTATATTTTATCCACCATGTTTTAATGTTTTTTAAAGTGAATGTTATTAATTATTAATCAAAATTTGTCTAACGAAAGTTGAGAATTTTTATCGCTATCTATTCGATAACCTGAATGTAATTTTACGCTACGCCTTATGATCAACCAAGAGCCCTTGCAGGTTCTAGCTATAATTCGTTATGATACATCTGGAATTTCACCTATGTTTCCTTTAACAACAATATATTTTCTGTCCGATTAACTTACAACAGCTTCTTTTTTAAGATCTGACAAAGAGGTATAAATTTTCTTATACCTCTTTGTTGGGATTAGAAATTGATAAGTCTATTTCATATTGAAAGTCTGAAGTACAAAGGCTGGGAATATCATACGTCATTATTATGAATAATGAGAGGTAATGAGAGGCATTTGTACCATCTACTTCAATGTAATCCTCATGCCCATATAATGAAATAGATGAATGTCATGAAAGGTGATGTAATGTTTAGTTTATCGTTATCCATAATTAATGAATTGTTATCATTACATGTCATGCTCCATTTTTTGATGTTCACCTAGTTTATCTAAGCTATCAAAAGTTTTTTTACACAAGTCGCATACTAAGGGGTTCAAATTAGTATCACCATAATCTAAGCCCGGTTCTCCCTGATCCATATTTTTTATCATCTATATATTAACAATATACAATAAAGCAGTTTCATTCATATGGTTCTGAATTGCAAGAAGGAAATGACTATAATAGCAATCGGATGATAACGATCGGATGGACAAGAGGTAACAAGAAAGCCTTAGCTACAATGTTGCCAACCAAATATTGGGAGAACCTAAAGGCATTATCAAAATTTCATTACGCCGATATAGCAGCAAGATAATGAAGAGATGTTGGCATCGCATATATTGCTATGAGGAAGATCCACTAGAATGTGATGAGTTTTTTCATATGAAGCTGAAGTTTTGGCTGGTCGTTTTAAATCAGTTAGTACTAGATATTATGTGTTACATGATCCTGAAAAGTTAACTGACAAATATATTACCGCTTGGAGCAATTTTGGAATCGATGTCGGTGACATTAGTATATAGTCGCAGATGATTTCACATGAACATTACAATTGAAGAAAGGGCATACTAAATAATGAAATGCAAATTATGTGGTCTCAAGTAATGATAATGAAGAATAAAAATAAACTCGACAATTGCGATTGACGTTAGTTTCGTCAAATTAGATTTCACTTTTTCAAGCTGTCCTGGTCCAGTAAATCATCACTATGCCAACATAAACCATCATTGGTCAGAAGTCTTAAAGGTTGGATTGCTTTTATCTCAACATTCATGGAGTTGCAGCTGGAGGAATTAGTGTTTATCTATTTTAGTGTTGAAATGTATGTGTGATTGTTTCATTTAAGGATATACAAGCAGGTTATATTACCATAGGTCGTTGGATTGCTTTTATCTCAACCGGTTAACAGGACATGTCTTAGCTAGATATATGTATACATATGTATATATGGATCTTGATAACAAGCTTTAAAGTCATAGCAGTCTGTAGCCGTCAAATACCGTCAAATGATGGTCAGATGGTCGTCGGGCAGAAAAGAAGTTATGTAACCACAAGCATATTTTGCTGATTGCTGTCATATCGTGGTCATACATTCG
>JAFAQB010000127.1 GCA_019246625.1 Nitrososphaeraceae archaeon | reverse complement strand
ACTAATTACTCCAAAGTTGATGGACCTATTGATCCAAGTTTCAAATCAAAAAGGCAGGTGACAGGTACTTTTCAGGATATAAAGGTATGGGGACCAGTAGATCCACCAGGGCAGCTAGGTATATGGGGTACAGAAGTAACTGTAGATTTTGATATATGTGTGGCAGATGGTGCATGTATAGAAGCATGTCCAGTAAAT
Organism: Nitrososphaeraceae archaeon; assembly: GCA_019246625.1. Taxonomy (GTDB): domain Archaea; phylum Thermoproteota; class Nitrososphaeria; order Nitrososphaerales; family Nitrososphaeraceae; genus Nitrososphaera_A. Next base: position 22,611 of record JAFAQB010000127.1, on the reverse strand, counting down.
GTCTATGAGTGGTTAAATACTCCTGGACATCCCGCATCAGAAAAGAAACCCTTTATGATTAGAGAAAAAGATTGTATTTTCTGTATGGCATGCGAAAATGTGTGCCCGCCGCAGTGTGTAAAGATATTCCAAAAAGGTCAATGATCATTGATCTTAATTTTTATGCTCTTTATTACATGACAATAATAGTGTTGATAAACCAAAATCTAACTATGATAAATAAATATTTGTTAATTGACATTCGCTCCTAGGACGGATCTTAATGCTTGGGATTGGTGCCTTTCTATACGTAATATTTATCAGTATCACTTGGATAATGACTTCATATACACTTAATTTTTATTATCTCTCTTATCAATCTCTACATAATGTGAAACATGAAAAGTATAGGAGCCAAAGATCAAAGGTGTCAAATGGTTTTTCCTCTTCTCCATTTCTTCCAATTGTAACTATTCAACTTCCTTTATACAACGAAAAATATGTGGCTATTCGTATAATTAATGCAGTATGTCAAATAGATTATCCAAAGGAGAAGCTCCAAATTCAAGTACTAGATGATTCTGATGATAATACTATGGAACTTATTAGGTCGCTAGTTAATGATTACAATACAAGAGGCTTTGACATAACCCATATTCACAGGACCAATAGATCCGGCTACAAGGCAGGCGCATTAAAGGCTGGTATGAAATCTGCAAAAGGCGAATTTGTCGCGATCTTTGATGCAGATTTTATTCCTCCTTCCTACTTCCTAAAAAGGGTGATCAGTAACTTTGTAGATGCAAAAGTAGGTCTAGTACAGTGTAGATGGGGGCATATAAACGAAAATTACTCCATGCTTACTGAGGCGCAAGCAATTTCTCTTGATTTGCATTTCTTAATTGAGCAGAAAGCAAAAAGTTTGACACACCTATTTATGAACTTTAATGGAACTGCTGGTATTTGGAGAACATCATGTATTGGTGATGCTGGTGGATGGCATACAAGTACCTTAGTTGAAGACCTTGATTTGAGTTATAGGGCTCAGATGAAAGGTTGGAAGTGTTTGTTCCTTGATGATATAGTGGTAAAGGCAGAACTTCCAGTTCAGGTGAATGCTGCGAAACGACAACAGTTTAGATGGGCAAAGGGTTCAATGCAAGTTGCTCTGAAATTGCTGTTAGATGTTATACTGCAGAAAAAACTTCCAGTGGATACAAAGATCCAGGCATTCATCCAATTGACAAGACATTTGATACATCCTTTATTCCTCACCCAATTTCTTATATTTCCGATGCTACTTGCGTTAGATTATAAATTATATAACGTTGGCTGGGCACCAGTTATTGGTATTTTAATTTATATTATTACAGGACCTGCTACATATCTCTATATGATCAGGAAAATATGGAAAAAAAATTGGAAGTCAAAAGCAATGCAATATTTGTTTTTGATATTTTTTGCTACAGGCGTATCAGTCAATAATACAGTGGCGATATTTGACGCTCTCTTGAGTGGAAAGAGTGAATTCTTAAGGACTCCTAAGTTTGGAATTGTTAGAAGAGGTGAAGACTGGAAAAATAAATCCTATACTCTACCATTTACTAAAACAACTTTGCTAGAAATATTCTTCGGACTTTATGGATGTATTGCAATATTCATTTCCATATATTCAGGCAATTCTATTTTCGTTCCTATCATCGTAATTCAAACAATTGGATTCATTTACATAGGATATTTAAGTATAGTACATTCAACATTCAAGAAAAAACCAAATGTAAAACAACAAGAATTATTACCCCAAAAGGATACTGGAGATACTTTGGACTATGGAGTTGCGAATACTGTTCAGCGTAGAAAAACCGATACACTAAATACTACTGCATTTGCTAAAACGATGGTAAGAACAGCTTATTGCGGTTCAGATGTTGGTGGGAATAAGATGGCCTCAATATACTATAGACTAGTGTTAATAGGAATCTTGGGCTTTATATCTTTTGGAGCTTATATGGCATATTATGGATATCAGAGTGCTGTGTATCCTGTAGACAAGGCAATAGGGTATTTATCAAGAGCGCAAACTTCTCAGACTCCACAAATGTTAATAAATTATCTTAAATCAGCAAAGGAGACGCTTCCAGAAGGTGGAAATCCAGTTTGGTCATTCTCAACTCCTAGAACAGACTTTGAATTGATCCAAAATGATCTTGATGCAATGATTTCTCGTGCTAACTCTGCTTCCTTATTGGAGCCAAATAGCGCGGCATATAATACAGGATTGGAAGATATACATGCATCAATTAAAATCCTCCAAACAAACGTGGAGGAAGCTATGCCTTATCTTTATGTCAGTTTTACGAACATCTTTCTTGGCATAATGTGGATATCTGTGATACTAATTGTCTTTGCCCTGATGAAAAAAGGTAGAGCCAAATTTAAAGAGTACGAAACAGCTTAAATGTATATATTTGATGAACAAACAAATCAGAATAGTTATCAATTTTACGTTTTAATTCTGACTTGATTTAAATATGGTTCTATTTTGTCAGGTCGTCGATTAACACTCGTTTAAGACTGGTCAGTTACCCTAGTACTTTCATCATATTTTCAGTAAGGATACTCATCATCCCTGTTATTGTTACATTCTTATGATAATAAACCTGTTTAAGTTTAATTATATTAACAAATATTGTAGTAATGTATCACGTCCAGATTTAAATAATGATTTTAAGGGTTTACCTCATGTCAGCAGAGGAAAAGGTCTCACAAAGAATTATTTCTTCTGGTTCGCTTGGAATTAAAAAAACTGATCTACGCAAGGAATTTGCAGAAGCAGACGTAGACGCAATATTGGAGAATATGGTTACAAATGGCGATGTATTTATCGACAAAAAGGGTGCGGCATACCACTGCTGGTACAAAGATCACTATTTTCAAAATTTGTTAAATTCAGACCCCCGGTTTAAACTAACTTATGAAGCGATAAAATCTCTTGAACAATCCATTAATAGAACTTCTGACGGATTGGCTAAGACGATAGAGTCTCTTGCTAATAATACTTCGAATTTAGCAAAATTGAAGATTGAAAGAAACGAACCTGTTGTATCGGAAAAAGTCCAAAATGATCAATTAATAACTATTCAGTTTGAACAATTCAAAAACGAATTTGATATTGCTATTGCAAATTATTCAAACTCTATCGGTTGGGTAGAACTAGCAAAAATTAGAAATGAATTATGTGATATGTACAATATCTCAAGCGAAGAATTTTACCGACTCGTTGAGCAGTTAACAAACAAGTATCAAGATAAATATGAATTATCTACTGGGGGCTACGAAGGAATAACTCTAAGAGGACTTCTTCACGGATTTGTGAGGTGTATATGACATATGTATCCATACCTATTAACTCAAAATCCATATCCTTGCAATCCAACACCAACAATCATTGATGCGCGAATTCTGGGTGGCAAAAGACATAATGAAGCAAAGGCCGCAGTGGTATCTTGCATAGAAGATTTATATTCGAAAATAGTTCGAATCCCGACAGATAAGGATTTTCGCCTAATTACACTTATTCAAGATGTAGGCTCAGGAAAAACCCATTTATCTTTGCACATTAGAGGCCTGCAAGAGCTTTCAAATAACGCTGTAATTTCATACGTAGATCTTTCGCAGGTTTTACCACGAGATATCCGTAGTCTTTACAAATCCATGTTAGGAGGTTTTGACGAGGAATATCTCAATGACATTAAAAGAGCCGTTGTTTACTTCTTGAAAGATAAAGCTGACCAAAATATCAAGGATGCGAGGAAAGTTTTCAATCATGGATTTTTCGACTTAGTCAAAGGAAAGAGTCTGGAAAATAAGGCAGAAGAGATATTACAAAATAAAATCATTCCAGACTATTCTGCCCTTTACAATGTCCTAAAAAAAGAATTCTCTACTATTGAATTATGTATTCTTAAGTTAATAATTGAAGGCAAATTTAGAGCAGTTGCAGATGGTGATTTATCACTTGAAAATATGATCGCCTACGTATCTGCTGTAGCTACCTTGAATTTTAAATTTTTGCAAAAATTGACAATTTTTCAAATAGATGAATTCGATTCCAATGAGCAGTCATTAAGTTTTGTTAAAGCGGTAATTAATGCACACTTACCTTCAACTGTCCTTATGTTGATTCTAACGCCTGCTTCATACGAAGAAATACGAAGGAAAGATGGCTCTGTATTTGATAGATTGGAAAAAGCAAATTATAAAATTGACCTTGCAGGTTCGAATATTCTAGAAGAGATTCTTAATATCGTCTTTGAGTATATAAAATATCATGACTCTAAAAACATTTTTACAGTCGAAGAGCAGAGGGATCTCGCAGCCAAGATAAAAGTAATTTACGATGAATTCCCTGATTTCAGAAACATAAGATCTATGATAAACATTTTATACCATGCTATGGAAAATGCTGGAAAGAGGGATATTGCAACAATAGACGAAGAGGCCATAGATGATACTATCAAAAACGTCTATCCAGGACTAAGAATAAAGGGCAGTATTATGGGCGTTCCTCTTTCAGATTTCATCAAAATACGAAGGAGTTCCAATAATGTCCAAACGTTAGAATCCACTATTCGTGATGCAGTAAGAAACCTTGTAAACTATGCTTATGAGATAGGTACTGTAGCTAAACTTGAGGATACAAATGGAAAAAGTAATGGAATTGATGTGATTTATAATGATCCTGCTGGAACCAAAATTGCCGTTGCGGTGGTTATAAACAAAGACCACGGAAAGAGTGTTGAAGATATATCAGACAATGTCAAATCTTCATGTTCTGCAGATAAATTGGTAATATTGACAAACTCAGATAGGCCTAGTGAAACAAATGAAACAAGCGTAGTAAATATTGATCGACGCAAGATGATTGATCTGATATATTTCAGTAGTAAATATAAAAATAATGAAATGATGCTTGATGATGATTTACAGCGCGCTTTGATGTTAGCTAAATCCATCAAGCTCTGCTAATGTGCCTCTATATGGCAGGTCTATCGGAGGAACTGTCCATTATATCTCCTGCCTCCAGAAACTCACAAGCTGCACACGCCGGTTGCCTGTTTTAATAACATCAGGAGGGACTTTTGGATTAACACAACTGTGGCTAAAAAGAAAGAGGTCACATAAACCAAGGTTATTGCTGTTCGAGATATAGAGCCAACTTGCAACTATGGTGTATGCCATAACGAATTTTATTACACCACAAAAGTCAACATCTACACGTTACGTATTATAGTATGGTCTACAAACTCTTTTAAGACAGAAATACGATTGTTGCGTTGTGGGCCGTAAGAAAAAAGCAGATGATGATCATCATGTTGAAAATGAAGAAAGCTCATCACAGGAAGAGTCATTTAGATGCAATATTTGTGGTAAAGATGCAGATTTTATAGTCCAGCTGGAATTAATAAAAGAACGAAGTAATTATAATATTGTAGAATCAGTAAATCGAATGCCGTTCTTTCTATGTAAAGAACATGAATATCTTTACAAGAGAATGCAAAACAATATAGAGCTAAAAGATTATTTTGCTGAAACAATCAAAGAAAATCAATAAAATCATTGCTAAACGTAATCTTGATGTGTACCGTGGCAAAAAGTAGACGTTTTGATACAATTGATGATTTTATCAAGAACTTACACAAAGAAGGATGCACATTAATAGATTTTAAGGGAAAAAAAGTTTCATGTATTTATATTAACCCAACAAGATATAACGAAATTATGAATGCCGTTTATGCCAAAAAATTGGCAGTTGACACTTTACTCAATATCTTTCATAATGGATACGATGTTTTTGTTGATGTTGAATTGAAGTTTTTAAATATAGGCATAAATGAAAACTACCTTCTATATGCTAATGATATGTTGGAATTCTTTGAGGCTTTATCTAATACGGGACTAATTGCACTCGCACCTAGTATTTCTCTTACTACTACTAATTCAAACATTTTCATGATTCAGCTTCCTAAGAAAGAGGCAGCTGAGAATGCATTTGAAATAATTAAAGCAAACGTGAAGAACAAGACAACGAGGTAATATGTAGATAGCTAATTATTATCTGAAAAAGAGCCAGTGAGAATGGAAGATAAAGAAAAATCATACAAACGAAAAGATAATGATGCGATTCCCAAAAAAGATGATGAAGATATTATCTACACGAGGAGTAAAAATGATGATCGGAACCATGACGACACTAATATAATACCTGAAGAAATAGATACCCATTTTCAAATGTATGGTAAACATGCTTGGGAAGTAGAGTATGGAGAAAGGTGTCCTATATGTGACAAAAAGATAGACGAATACGGATTTTGTGCATGTGGTGGTAAAGGAGATTAATTTTAACCTGCTTATCATTCTATTGCGTTTTTAGAAAATAAATGCGACGGCCGGGATTTGAACCCGGGTTACCAGATTGGCAATCTGATGTCCTAGACCAAACTGGACGACCGTCGCATTAATATCCAATTAAGATTAAATCGGATATTTTAAGGATTTCAGTTTGTGTCTAATTAACTATTCGAAAACAATTCATTTGAAATTTGTTCTCTGCTATTGACTTGGGGCTTGGACCATTATCGCATATTTGTCTTCTATATATGCATGCAGTATTGGTAATCTGAAAACACCTTGATATTAGTTTAGCCGCAGAATCTTGGATTAAAGATAATGGATAGATATATATAGTTAGTAGTAGTATACTAAATGATGCAGTTCAGTCTTTTTGGCAAAAAATTAAAATGCACGACATGTGGAAAGAAATTTAAGAGCGATTCAGAATTGGAACAGCATCGCCAAAGGGAACATACAAAGTAAAAGATCAAACCATGTTTACTAGTCTAGTTTTAGATTTCATTATTATTGCTAGTCACATATGCCACTTTGGGTGACCCGTCAAACAAAATATTGCCTAGAGAAATATATCATACAGAGATAATAATCTACATCTCTTATCTACGTGATTCATGATACTAAGATAAGAGTAGAATATCCTCTGCTTTCTGTGACATAACTCCCATTATATTCTTCGACGATTATGGTAAAGGAGATTAGATCATGCTTTTGACAGTTTTTTGCATCAATAACAATGTAATCATTTAGAATGTCTATACCATTCAGACTCTCTGAACTAACAGCAAAATTTACAGGCGAGCTAGAATTAACTAACAACAATTGGTTCTTTTGGTAATTGCCTATGCGAATAAGTCTTCCTTGCCTAGGAGTCGCCCTTATATTTACTCTGACTTCGCCAATAGGATGAACAGCATATCGAGTCATGTTGTTCACAAAAACTTCAAATTTAAATGGATAACCTGCTGTACTTTCAGCCATTTTACTAACTCCATCATTCATAACAATATCCACTTTCTTGATAGTGTTTGCATATTTTAAAATCCAAATATTTGTTGTCTTTGCAATATTGTCTATGCTTGTCTTCCTTGAGTTATTTTCCTCTCCTGTTAACTGATATCTGTCTACCCAATCTTTGTAGTCTTTACTAATATCAGTTATAAATTCAACACATGTATTCTGGTAGTCTTCAGTACTCGTTGCTCGATCTGAACCATTATCGGTTGCGAACATCAATGCAGAATTAATAATGATCTACTGCCATAAAAATTTAGTATAACACCTTGTTATTTCAATAGATATCTTATTTATCTTGTTGCTCCTATTGTCATTAGTGATCTATTGCTCGATAGAAGAAGGATCATACTGATACAGATCAAGGATCTACATAAAAAGAGTAAAAACGCAGACAAAATAGGTGTGGGTAAGGCTAATGCCTGTTTGTGTTGTAGTAATTATAACATTACATTCTCATCATGGTAATATAATATATATTGAATTGATGGTTATTCTAATCTTTCTTTCTTGCTCTTTTTGTAGGTTGGTTTGTTATTATATCTGTCATAGATCCTGTGGCAAAAACGTACTTAACTCCTTGAGCTTTCAATTTATCGCTTAGTATTGAGTTCATCTTTTCGACGTCTTTCTTTACATGTTCTTCTGTATGATTGTTTGTCCTTGCTACAACATGTTGAAAGTTATCATTCTGATATCGGTGGATTTCATATACATTGATCACCATAGCTATCTCATTCAATATACACACGTACAAAAGAAAAAAGGTTTTATTAAGAAATTTTTTCCTATTAGATCATCTTATTTGTATTAGAAAATAATAATCGTTTAATGTGATCTTGTTGACGTGACCATTGGAGGAACAAATATTCGATGCTAAAGGATGCATATGATGTGAAGTGATGATGATAATGACTTCTTTATTAGTAAACAATAAGACAGAGACCTCTACAACCATCCAAAGGAGATGTGTAGACAAAAAATTAAGCTGAATCTTCATGACAAATACTCGATCTAATTTTCAATTTCCCATAAAAAGACAGCTATCTTTTATGAAATAATTTCAATAAGGTACCAAATTCATATCCTACACTAGAGACAGCACGAAGCCTTTTGTTATAACAAGAGGAGAACCGAGGGTATCCTGGATTTTCTATGAAGTTTAGACATTATGTAAAAATTGTTACAAAATTGAGAAGTTCGTATTGCAACTTTACGGGATCTTATAGATGAGCCTTTGAAGAAGTTTAAGGTCATTAAAGGTGAAATGAGGGTTGATTATATAACAATAGGCTATCTATGATACCATATCTTGTGATGAAAAGACTGCTTAATTTACTTACTTCTTATTCACATTTTCAAGAGGCATCATCTCTTGAACCTTTGTATACATCTGCAAAAAACGCATCCCTTTCTCTGTGGTTCGATATATTTCTCTTCCCTCTTCGTACTTTATTAAACCCTTTTCTAACAAAATTGTTAGATATTCCTTTAATTGACCGTAAGAGAGAAACGCTTTGTACATTATTTTCGTCTTGGTAGCTCCTCTGCCATTTGCGGCTTCTAGAATTGGCCCAACTATGTCACTCTTGCTTCTATTTTTCAATGAATGAGATAGCAAATGAACACCATCTATTTATGAAAAGCTATAGTATTGATCATATATTCTACATGATATTACGTACTATAATATCATTATAATGAAAGGCGTTGTATGGATCTATTAGACATGTTTTATTATATAAGTATCGCAATTATCTCTGTTCAATTCGACGTTCGTGAAAATTCACAATAAAATCAGCATCGTATAAGGAAATATTGATGAGACAAGTCCAATCCATTTTTAGTTTCAGGGTTGAGCTAAGTTTTGAAAACCGCGACTTGGATTACCAATTTGGTTTTTGCAGCCTCTTTACTGGTATGTTTATCATCTCGAAGAACAACAACAGTTGCGGCTAACCATAATGACATCTGTGAATTATTTCCCAAATTGCTAAGGTTAATAGTGTTGTCGATTCCAATGCCAAAATGGCAATTATAACTTTCGCTTCTCGAGCCGTTGCCACCTGCGATAAGTGTAGCTGAAATTAAACTGGTCTTCGAAACAATCATTAATTATATATATACATATGATAACAGCCTGCATAGCATTCATAGCAATCAAATAGCAATTAGTAAAACATCTGTAGACAGACAGACGTATTATATTATTATAATGAAACTATTAAATCCCGCCTATGAATACGTTGACAACTGACATAAAGGTTGGAATTATTGAAGATGTAGTTATTAATACGTTATTGTCAAGTTCAGCATATGGATACTAATAAACAGTTATCAAAATTATTAAGTGCTGTCTCCATTTTCAACTATGACTTTGCCAAAACAGCCGGATTTTATAGATTCGAAAATATGCATGTATGTGTGTCCTTGTGAATTAACCGTAGACATGCTAGACGAAATGTAGAAGCCGTACTCTATGGACAGATAAGGATGACAATAAAATTTGTCACCGTAACCGGACTCATCTTCTCCTAAGAAGGAGAAGCTAGATTACATAAACTCAGCTTTTTTATAAGAACCCAGTATCTTAAAAAATGCACATTTCTTTTTGACTGATTGTAATGCATACTTGGTATTTTCTTCGCTCAAGTGGCCCTCAAAGTCTACATAAAAGTTGTATTCCCAAGGTGCTTCTTTTGTAGGGCGAGATTCTATCTTGGTAAGGTTGATCTTTCTATAAGCAAATTCTTCCAGTATGCTATATAGCGCCCCGGGAAGGTGGTTAATTGAAAAGATGATTGATGTCCGATCATTATGAGTGGGTTTTGTTTTCGTTTTTGAGAGTACTAAAAATCTTGTAAAATTATTATTTTTATCTTCTATTCCCTCATCTAGGATTTCCATGTCGTATATCTCTGCTGCCCTCCTACTAGCTATTGCAGCTGCGTTGGTGATGTTCCTTTCTTTGATCATCTTTACAGCACCAGCAGTATCATACGTTGGAATGGGTTCTAATCTCTTCTTTTTCAAATAACTTCTACATTGAGCTAGAGCTTGAGGATGAGAGTATACCGAATCTATTATCGAGTTCGTATGTTTGTTTGCGATAAGGCAGTGTCTTATCCTCAGGTAGATTTCACCCGAAACAAGCATATTTGTCTGCAACAATAAATCATAAGTTTCATTAATACTTCCTTCGATTGAGTTTTCAATGGGAATTATGGCGAAGTCTACTTTACCTGTCTCTATATTCTCAAAAACTTCTTCAAAAGTTTTCATTGGGAGAATCTCTGCATTCAGAAAATATTGTGAAGTCGCAAGTTCGCTATAGGCTCCTTTTTCACCTTGAAAGGCGACTCTTTGAGTGTTCATTACTAATCTAATTATTGTTGCCTGTTTTATGGATCAACCTGAATGTCTCTTTTCCATAATCGTTCGTGAGCTTCCGCTCTTCAAAAATGCTACATTCAATACATTTTACTGCGTTATTTAGCTTGACAGTGTCCCCGCCACAATTAAAACATAAAGTATATAGAACCCCAAATTCCTTTTCGTCTATTGTAATATGAACAGTTGAATTTAATAAACTGATTACACGTCCTCTGATGATGTCTCCGATTCTAAATATGAGTCTCGCTCTTCGATCTCCTCTATCGCGTCCACCACCACCACCACCTCCTAACCTTGTAGATGCAATTGCAGAAAATCCTGCTTCTGATTTCTTATCGTTCACGTACAGAATTCTCACTGAAAACATGTTTCCAAATAACATTTCTATATAGCCAACTACTATATCTCCGATTTTTGGCAACATCGGTGAGTTTTTTTGGTCGATCTTGACTATACGTCTTTTAAAATCGTAAACTTTGGTTCCTACTGCAGATGATCTAACCGATCCGTTGTTAATGTAAGTATTTTTTCCACTTTCAAACTCTTCGATGAATGCAATCTGTTCTCCAGGCAAGATTGGTGAAGACGACGGCCTCTCTCTTTTCATATATAAGTTGTAGATCTTTGTGAAAGTTATAATTGTTACATTGGGATGCATATGCCGCGTAGAAATCAGATGGATTGTGAAGGTTGTTTTCTAATCGTCTGGTTCTAGCCGGATAACTCAAAAAATGCGAGTTTATATGCATGCATGCATCAAAACTTATACACCTTTAAAATCAACCTTGACTAATCAAAATTAATTGATTATCATATTCCATAGCGAAGCTTTTCTGCTTTAACCTCAAACGAATCTTATTTGCAAAATTTATCATTTTTTCTCATTAATATAAGAGGTATATATATCAGCACAAGTCAGCGCCCCCAGCAATATTTGGAGGCGATATTACGCACAACCTCTTGATATCCCTCACCTCTTGTTAAATAAAATCTAACAGAATTAGCTAATATCTACTTTAAAATCTGATGAACTTTGGTTTTAGTTTTGTTCATTATCCTTGCACAAAAACAATCCCAACATACAATTATTTCTGTATGATGCTGCTTAAATCGCGGATTCTCCCCGTTTATTCGAACCAATATCGACTGCGTCGTCTATCTCTGATATGAATATTTTTCCTTCTCCAGCTAGACCAGTACTTGTACTTCCAAGAATTTTATCTATGATCTTGTCTACCATAGAATCCTTGGCCACTAATATGATTGTAGAATTTACGTTAAATTCTGGTACATAAGTAGAAGTCCCTCTTCCAGAAGGCAATTTGGGCCTTGGAATCTGTCCTCTACCTTTTGAGTCGTAATATGTTAGACCACCTAGATCCAATTCCTTTAATGCTATAAATGCTCCTTCCAACTTTGACTGAGGGATTACTGCCTCAATTTTTTTCATTATGTTGCCTAGCTTATAAATGCCTTTATTAAAATATTATGTTATGATGGTGAATTTTAGATATACAAAATATATTAAATCTTATACGAGTCTTAAGAGGATAATATTCATAGATTTGGATTTTTTAATACTTGACAATATATATTTGGTATCGATACAACTCTTTCCATCGACTGCCTTGCATCTATTTGGAAAGAAAGCGACTCTTCGCTGTGCCATTTGTAATAAGGAGCTCAAATACAAGTACAAAGCTCAAGAGGATTGGAATATTCATGGCTTTCTGTGTGCTGACTGCCATATTGAGAAGACTAAAGAATTCGTTCTAAAAAAACAAGAGGAAAAAATGAGACTTGAGGAAAATCCTAGTAACTGTGCAATATGTGGAAAACACTTAGTCAGTGAGATCGAAGAAAACAGACCAAGATGGCAATGGAATATGGAATCTGGAACTATATTGTGCAAAAATTGTTATGATAAAAAAGAAGCAGATTATGACAAAAAACTGAACTTTTGTGTCCTATGTAATAAAAAGATGGGTTTTATTAGATATAATCCAAAACCAAGATGGAAGCTTGAAGGGCAGTTATGTAGAACATGTTGGGATACACAAAATCAAATCAGGAAATAGAAAATTGAATTTTTTCAAAAAACACATATGTGCAACATGCGGAAAGAAATTCAGAAAGGTCGAAGCAGCCATGCAACACGAACAGGTTATACATGGAAAGGATGTGCTTTATGACTGTAAAAAATGTAATGTTGGCTTCATCGGGATGGAACAAATGCGTGATCATGTAAAGAAATTTCATTCATATAATAAAATGAAGGAGAAAAAAATCAAGCACAATGACATTTAGAGCGTAAGGGGAGTTTTCTTAAAAAACGCGCCTATATGTAGGAGCATCAAATATCTTTCAAGACATATTTGTTACACAAAGTGATGACGCATCAAAATTGTAGAACCCTGATGCTTGACCATTCAATAATTCCTTTAGTTATTTCAAAAAAGTTATGATCTTCTCGTTTGAATATAACAATCTAATCAATACCATCTAGCAAAGGCATAACAGTAGAATGGAAAGAATCTGACCTTAATATAATACTTGTATGAGAATTAAGTTTCCTTGCTCTATGTGTGCATAAGCAAAATCTTCAAGTATCCTTGGTCAAATCATTTGCTTGAAATCCTGTTATGTATTTGTTCAGTTACTTTATCAACAGCCGGGTAATCCTTCTGCTCCATTGAACAATAAACGTATACTCTATGTAGAGTTACAATAGCTGCTATTATAATTAGCGTGATACCTCTTTACATTTATACATTCTATATAGATTCAGATTCCAGTATAGTTTTCTACCTGTATTTTATCAAACTATATATGTATTCTACTGCTGTTGTGCTATCTATTCTATGATCCCATCATCCCAGGAATTTTGAGTGGTGTTCTATAGGCCTTAGTGATACTCAAACCATGGTCAGCTGTAACTGTAACTGATTGAAGTGGAGAATTTTCTGGAGGTGAAAGCAAGACTTTTTCACCTGGCGAAAGCAAGGCCAACTTTTCAATGGCATTGGCACTACCACTACCGCCATAATTAACCGCAATATTCGTTAGAGGCAATTTGCCAGTATTTGTTAGTGTTACTCTTGCAGTACTAAATAGGAACTGATTGTCCTTTATTGGATCAATGTCTATGGCATAATCTTTTGTAGATGTGGCAAAAACAGAGAACAATAACAAAACAGTAAGTGCTAACGCAGATGCACCCCCAATAGAGGCAAATATAAGCCTACGCTGCATAGCAGAATATATGCATAAACAGATATTTGACACTTTTGGTGCTCATCCCAAATATTTTTTTAATGTACTTCAATATTCATTATAAATTAATCAAATTTTTAAGACTTCTAATTTTAATCAGCTGGTCAGTGTTAAAATAAGGCTACGAACCTACCATGAGTGATAACTTTTGAAAATTTGGCTGTGAACCTGAAATTCTCGACGTTCTTTAAACCAATTCTTAACTGTGAGTTCTATAAAATGAAGGATCAATCTCTACATAGTTAAAGACTGGTATTGTATATTTGATTAAATCTCTATTTAGAACGTAGTAAAAGTTTGGATTTATCCAACGATAATGATTTCATCTTCTCCTGTCGTTACCAGTATGCTGTTTTATTTTTGATGATTGATTTATTGATTGATCTATTGCTGGTAGACTAAAATAGAAGGTAGATCCTCTTTTTCTTCCCCCACCTACAACATCGCCATTATTTTCAGCCCATATTTTGCCACCATGAGCTTCTATGATGCTTTTCGAGATATACAATCCTAATCCAGTGCCTTTAGAAGATTTTGAGCCAAATTTTGTAAATAGCCTCGGCATTATCTCAGGATCTATTCCTTCGCCAGAATCTTTTATACTAACAACAATCATCAGATTGTGATTATTACTGCTGCTACTATCATTTCGTACTTGTACATTAATAGATATAGTTCCTTCTTCAGTAAACCTGACAGCATTATTTAATAGATTTGAAATCACCTGTGCTATCCTTTCCTTGTCTGCTTCTACAAAAATGCCTTCACAATTGGGTTCATAAAATAATTTTAATTTTAGATTATTAGACTTTGCACTTTGATTATTGACGTCCTCTAGTGCATTAGATATTATGTCGCTTAGATTGAAGCATTCTTTATTCAAGTTCAAAGAATGGCTTTCAATCTTTGTTACATCCAATATATCAGTTGTAAGTCTTTGCAGTCTTCTTGCATTTCTAACTATAGCGTCTAAAAGATCCCTCTGTTTGCTATCGTTTATTTTAGACTGAAGAACTTGGGATAAACTAAGTATGGGTTGAATCGGAGTACGCAATTCGTGAGCCGCTATATTAATGAAGTCGCTCTTCATTTTATCTGCTTCTTTAAGCTTTTCATATTGGATATGTTCATTCCATAGCAATTCAAAAAATGATCTTGCAGAATATAGTCCAACCTTGCTGTTTGAATACTCTACAAACCCTATGGCTTCTGAAAATTCTTCAGCAGTGGCTTCTTTGAGTTCAAACCTGATAAATCTCGCACTATCAGCTATAAATAGACCTGAATGAGAAGAGCCACCATTGAGAAACATGATATTTGGGGCCTTCTGACAAAGTTGTTCTATGATGTAACAATTTTCTTCTGTTATAGGAGAGATGATCTTTATCAAAGCTCCTCTGTTAGATGCATTTATTAGATGGTCTAAAATTCCTAACCTATCTGCTCTGGTTATAGCTTTACCATTAGCAAAAAGTAACAAAGCTTCCTTTTCGACTGACTTTGCAAGCTCCATATAAAGCTCAGTTGCTTCCTTGCTATCAGAAATAACTCTTAGAAATTCTGATTTAAAACCTTCTTCGATCTCTCTTATTTTATGTTCGGCTGGGGTCGCCTTATTCCAAAGGGCTTCGAATATAGAATGTTGTTGTTCTACGACTTCTCTGATATTGCTAAACGTGGCTTGTAGTGATTCTTTCTGCATAGTCACAAAACCCAAACATTCTATCTCATTTGCCGCAAAGTTTGCTTCGTTTTCATCTAGGTGGCGAAGCTCGATTGTTGGTATTCTCATCATCTCTCTGCAGTATCTGATATTTTCTTTTGTAATCTCAAAAATGTATCTTTGTCTAACTTTTGTTCTTTTACAAGCATCAAGCCTTAATTTGTTTACTGAATCAAGTGAGAAGAATTTCACCGGAAATTTAGAGTTCCCGCAAATATCTATTTTAGATTGTGCATTAGAGAAAATCTGCAGTAGTGTGTTTATTACATCAGTATTATGTAATATGGTGGTCCGCTCATGTCTCGTATGCTGTCAACAAGATAACAAGCTCATCAACGAATATAAAGGATAGTATGGTAAACTGTTTAGGAAGGTTTGTAAAGTAAAATTCATTTGTATATGCAATATATATTCAAGAAATAGTTAAACCCGACTCTAGCTGAAAGTCTTAAAAGGAAGTTTTCAAGTCAAGTCATCAGTTTTCTTGAATTCATATAGCGCTATGATGATGATGTTAATGTAAATATGAAAAATAACTTGATCATGCTATTAAGTTTTGTTAAACTAAAGACAACAGCATTAGTCAAATTAAATCAGATGTAAAAGCTACTATAGGAATTCTCAATTATATAAAGCGAGGTAGCCATGCAATCAGGAGCAAAACATATAATAACTATTAGATTGTCAGGAGCTATTATCTTGTTTGGATGGTAGTTTTGAAACCCATGATTAGCTAGTTCAGAATGTTCTCTCTGTAATAAACCCCATTACTACTATTTGTTTTGCTCCAAATATACAATACTTCACTACGTGGAACCTCTGCTATTATCGTAATCCTAGGGTGTCTTTCAGATCTATTTCGTGATCTTGTTGTTGTGCTATAATAATATCTCTTAATGTCTCAGAGCAAATTCACTAGCGTGCTCTGCCTGACGGATTCTCTCTATAGTTTTTAACGGTTTCCTGTTCAGCTCAGGTCAATCTCGAGCATGGTCTTTGAATCCTGAGAATTTTTTAAACCGCATGTATTGAATTTTACCTTAAGTAGTCTATATAGCAGCAAACATATATCTAGTCAACTACTTCTCCACAAATCAATATGTGATTTGAAATTTAACGTTTTAATGATGACGCTTTTATTATTGTTATTATCATTAAGTATGTCTAATAACACAAACAAAATAGTAATTAGGAATGCATGTAGAAAAGATATTTCTGAAATAGTTGCTATAGAAAGAAAGTCATTTCCAGAAGTGGCCACAGGAATGATATCAGAGCCATCATTTTTCGAAGATCATATTAAATTATTTCAACAGGGACAATTTTGTGCAGAATTAAATGGAAGAATAGTTGGTTCTGCAAGCAGCTTAATAGTTTCATTAATTCCTGAATATCTAGATCACACGTGGTATGAGATTGTTGGAAATAGAAACATCATTGCAAGTCATGATCCTAAAGGCGATAGCCTTTATGGAGATGATATTTGTGTTCATCCTGATTTCCGTAGATTAGGAATTGCTACTATGCTCTTTAACGCTAGAAAGGAACTAGCCATAAGATTAAATTTAAAAAGAGTAATAGCTGGAGCTAGGTTATACAACTATTGCGAATATGCAGATAAGATATCTCCCCATGAGTATGCAGACAAAGTGGTGAAATGTGAGATACAAGATCCAGTTCTCTCTTTTGATTTAAAAAATGGTTTTAAATATATTAAGATAATTACAGATTATATTTGTGATAGCCGCTCATTAAACTATGCCGCATTTATTGAATGGTTGAATCCAAACTATCATCCAAAGCGTATTTAATGTTTCGTTTTTAATACACCTTTACTTAAATTATCGCAAGTGGCACTAGTCTTACTAGCAGTTGATGCAACTGGAGGTGTACGTTAGCCCATAAAATTTTTAACACCATTTTGGTTATATGAAATAACAACTCATTTTCTGTGTGCTAATTCGCACCTACACTACTTCTAGGGTACAAAAAAACTGTAGTAAACCTGTAGTAAACCTGTAGTATTGACAGGAGGTATTCTCAGTTCAGAAAGTTCCGGTGGTTCAAAGATAAGCAGATAAAAATCGAAACAGATTCAAAACTGCTTCCGCTGGATTCCTCGGAACTCGTCACTGCTGTTAGAAGATTAAGGTTTAGTGTCTTTCATGGGTGTAAATATATTTAATCATGTGTATAGTCAGAAGTTAATTCCCATCATCATGACGGTGTGTAGGATGACCAAACTAGATTATAAATCTATATGCCATCAGTGTTTTGGTTTATGACATAGACCTTGCCACTTGAGTCTACTGTAATACCATCTACGGTGCCTATGGATCATTTAGTTGTATCTACTCATCAAATGTTTTGTATCAAATATATCCACACCTATCTTCATGTGAAGCTGATAATAATAATCACTAGATAAATAAAGAACCTTGATTTAATTGCGACACGATTTAGTAATAAATGCAACCAAATAATACTTATGTCAGATGTAATACCTGTGAAATCAACATAGACGTGAAGGATCTTGTACCACATACTTCCACGAAAGGGCATAGGCTAAAGAAAACAGCATTGGAATGTAAACTTTGGAACTTTAAGTTCACAAAATGGTACCCTAACGATATATCGATTATCGCAAAATGGATTGAAGACTTATCATGTGGAGAGTAAAAGAAATACTTTTTCTATTCTAAAAATCATGGTGTATATATTTCAATTGCTCTAACAATCTCGTTCAACGAACATGATCTATGACATCATGTTATCATGTATTTTGCTATTTGCTAACTAATTATCTGACTAGTATCTGTTGAAAATATGTATATAAAAGTAGGACAAACTATAATGAGATGTGTGATGGTGCATATTGAGCACGAAGGAGCAGGAGTACCAGTAGAAATTAACGACCATTTAAGAATATTTGGTAAGAATGCAGATGAAGTTGATTATGATAGTAATGGACAATGCCCATTCTGCGGTTCACGTATAGATGAGTTCAATTTTTGCGCCTGTGGCGGAAAGATGGGAGTTGATTGAACAACAAGAGCTAAAAGAACTACAACGAAAATTCAAATTTAGCGTATGAAACTTGAGATACAGGTCAGAATATCATGAACCGAATCTCCTTGTGTTGGAGTGTGTCAATTGCAGTGGTCAAGTTAAAATCAATGATGATAGTAAAGTTTGTTTTGTTATCTGTTTTATCGATGGCCATGGAGTTGTAGTTCAAACAGTATTGAACAATAAAATTTTTGCCCTTAATCGATAAGAAGCATTAATTTCTCTTAATATTGAAGATGCCGGGTTATGCTAGTATGGACGAGACATGTGGTGACTCAATCTGTTTGTTTCCTTTGGGTAAAGGCATTGTATCGAAGATGTAATCGACTTTAGATAATATATCTCTAGATAGCTTTTTGAATTTCTTGTTAATACGATATATTTGCTTGATCAGAAACTAGCAAAAGGATCCTCTTACCATCACGTTTCTAATTCTACGCTGTTCCGCACATAATTTATTTAGACTGTTAGAACATAGTATAAAAATGGATAAAGTTTCTGCTGCATCTGTCCTACCTCTTCAGGAACTAGGAGAAAACAGGAGAAAACCTACAATCCGTTGGGAGTTATTGTTGCTGGCTTTTTGCATTCTACAGATATATTTGCATATATGAAAAGCCATACGTTATAACAATAGAAGTATACTATGAGTATTCTGACACTTGCTAGCAGTAGTAACCGTACGTCTTAGGCACAGTAGTAGAAATGGATGTAGAGTTGGGATGGAGAAGTAGTAGAACATGAACATTTGTAGCATATCGTTTCTAAAATCCTATTATCATCATTATCATACGAGACTCTTTTTGGAATATAATTGGCTATGATCATATCAAGAAACGCTTTAGAATGGGCTTTTCATAGGCCCTAGACGATATAATAGCTATAAACTCAAAGAAATTATAGGGACAGGAGCATTTATCTAGCTGTGGCTCTAACCTTCAATTATTCTCTCCTGCGGCTCTTGCAATTACTTCAGAAAGCGATGGGTGAATATGAATGGTTTTCGTAATGTTATCAATTGTACCACAATTATTATTAGCACCTGCCTTCATAGCTACTAAAACTTCATGAATAAGAATTGAAGCTTGACTTCCGATTATATGACATCCAAGTATTTTCTTGTCTTTCTTATCCACAAGGAACTTTACAAAACCATCTTGATCTTGAAGTGCTCGTCCCATTGCAGTATCTATATAATGATATACAGACTTCTGATATTCTATTATGCTCCCAGAATTATTGTTATTTTTTTCTTGTTCTTTTATTATCTCTTGTTCTGTAAACCCCACTCCCGCAACTTGGGGTGAGCTAAAAATCGCATGCGGCATTGCATGGTAACTGACTGGAATCATGCTATCTGGATGTAACAAATTATAATAAGCATATTGCGCTTCATGATTTGCACTGTGTTTGAATAAGAAGCGTCCAATTGCATCTCCCAACGCAAATATTCCTTTAATGTTAGTTTCAAGATATCTGTCTGTTATAACGAAACCCTTTTTGTTAATCTTTACACCTGTCTTCTCTAAGTCAAGTTTATCTGAATTTGGAATTCTTCCTGCAGCAATAAGAAGTTGGTCTGAATAAACTTCTATTGATTTTCCTGAAGTGTTTTTTGCTATGACTTGGAATTTACTATTTCTATCATTATCACTATCTCCATCCTTATTTGACACAAATTCAGTCTCATAATCTAAATATACATTATATTTTTTGGAAAATATTTCTGTGAATTTTTTTGAAATCTCCTTATCCTCATCAGGTATCAATACATCTCTACGCTGTATAATATTGATCTTTGTTCCCAGAGCACCAAAAAAGTGAGCTAACTCACAAGCTATGTATCCTCCACCTATAATGGTAAGCACCTTGGGTTGTTTTTTAAGACGCAACGCTTCATCGCTAGTTATATATCCACTTCCTTCAAGGCCCTCTATTCTTGGAATTCTTGGTCTGCTACCAGAAGCAATTAATATCTTATCTGCAGTTATTGTTTCACTGTCATCGCCGTGTCTGTTTTTATCGCCACTCCGTATTGAGATTATTTTTTCTTCAACAAATTTGCACTCTTTTGCAAAGAGTTTGGGGTTTTCCATACCTTCAAGGCTCTTTCTAATTTCATCTGACATTGAATCTGTTATACCATTAACTCGCTCAACAATCGCTGGAAAATCAACAGAAAACCCATCAACCTTTAGCCCAAAAAGATGTGCGTGCTTGATTGTTTCAGCCACATCAGCACTGTGTATTAGTAACTTGGATGGTATACAACCTTTATTAAGACAAGTCCCACCCATTCTGTTCTTTTCAATAATTGCCACTCTAAGTCCATGTTGATATGCTGCGTTAGCAACATCTAATCCAGAACCACTACCTATAACTATTAGATCAAATTTCTGCAATTTAGAAGGAAAATCTACCATTCTCCGTTCTGCCATATATGAAATTGAATTCTAATATATTTAATGAGCAGGTTTGTCATTTAAGTTATTATCAATAGATGTGAATCTGATAAACTCTTATACGACAATTTCTAATAGTCAATATGGCAAAGTCGCAAAATACCTTATGTGGTAGTTTAGCAGAAGCAAATCAAGAAATTCAATGCAACGTCTCTTATACAGCGAAACAAAAACAATTCATTGTCTGAGATTACACTTCTTGGATACAACCAGAAAATGTGCGGCGAATCAATCGGTCGATCCATTTAAAGTACTTGACGCCGGAAGTGCTGAGCAACCAATACCAAAACGGTATGCCATCTAGATATGAGATCAGACACGTATCCTGAGAAATACTAATTCAACTATGTAGAGTAATCAATTCTATTTCATGTTCTGGACAGACGTGTTCCAATATGATCTGATGATTAAAAAGATATCTACATCCACATGAGTATTCGAGCTGTTTTCTTCTTCTAGTATAACTACTACGATTTGCATCCTGTTCCATCAATTCAGCCATTGTGTTATCATTTATGTACATTCTATTAGATTACTTTTTCCCTTTTACAAATTATGTGGCTCTTTTAGCAGGTATTTACTGCTACCTCATTAACTATGTATTATAAGGATATAATCATTAATAGTAGTTGTAGGAAGATTGATTGATTGCAAACCATATCCCTGAAGGGCTTTGAAAAGTTGGCAGTTCATGAGCTACTTGAGTACATTTGCTATGTTATTTACATTATTATCCATTACCTCGTTTACAGTCTCTTGTCTAACTTTAAGAACGATAGAGATGATGATGGTTCCTTTCTTCATACAAAAGTTTACTAGAGTAACGAATTATATATCAAATGTCCTTACAGAAATACCAAAACATTTGGTTTGTTGTTTGATTGCTTACTTGCTTAGGTCTTTGAAAGTCAACTAATTATACATAAGTTCTTAGCTTTGTCTTTTTTATCCCATTATTATTATTAGTTATAATAAATTAGATCATCATCTTTAATACTGCTGTATGACTGATCTATTACACATGCATAAAGGATTCTAATGTAGAATTATTATTGATAATGGTTCTGTATGCAACCAAATACCGATTCTTTTAATAAGGTATTATACTGTCACCAAGATATGCTATCCATAGTTGGTATCATTTTTTTACTATGATCGTTCGCATTCTAAGTGAAGTTTGGTTTTCATGTTTTTCAAAAACATGATTAATATATTTTTCATAGCTCTGAAATTCCGAGTTGCAAGATGGACATACAACCTTATAATTGTTCAATTATTTGACTTTAA
>JAFAQB010000438.1 GCA_019246625.1 Nitrososphaeraceae archaeon | reverse complement strand
AAAAAATCTTCATTTGCAGAATTAGAATGAATAGATTTATTATTATTAATTTTATTTGCTAACCAAGATTGCGAGCACAATGTATCATCATAAGGAATAATTGCCAGAAAATACAGACCTGTTGATTCATCTTGTTGTTGTTGTTGTTGTAATGGTAGCGATGTTGCTGTCGTTGTTGTTGGTGAAGAGGTACGAATTTTAAATATAGCAAAAGTTGAAGTTTGTGCCATATTCAAGAAATCTTCCATCTCATCATTTGTCAGAATAGTAAGTCCATATTTAATAGCTCTTGCAACATAGTGATTTTTGCTAGTTTTATTTGATATCAGAGAGAGGTTGATATGTTTTTCTTCTGAGCATCGAAATGTGATTTGTTGCTTTGGGTTTTTTGGATTTGGTATTACAATAATATCTTGTTCTGGTTGGATATTATTATCATTATCATCATCATAATCATTATTATCAGCAGCAGCATTGCCACCAATATTGTTATAATTATTCTCATGATCGTTATTCTTATTCTTATGAGGTATCTTGACTGCAATCAAAGAAATACGTTTGTTTTGGCTATTAATCGACCATTTTGTCATCCTACTTGCAATTTTTGGTAGGTTATCAACCATTGTCTTTACACTGCCCTCTATATCTTGTACTTCTTTTCTATTGGAGGCTACCACTTTGGGATTACAGACGTGCTTTTGCTCCTTTCGTGGTACAACTTCAACAGCACCATTATTGCTATTGTTGCTATTATTGTTACTGCTGTTATTGCTATTGTCTTTTGTTCCATCTTTACCAAAACTAACTTTTAGTGGTTCCGTATATAGGCAATCCTTGCAGATTTCAAATCTATAGCCAAATACATCTTCTTGTTGTTGTTGTTGTTGTTTGTGTTGAACATCCAGAATAGGGTTGTAACCAATGCCACCTTGAATTGGAGACGCTTGCATATTGAGTTGGGGTGTAGTAGCAATAGTAGCAGGTGATGCTGCCTTGCGACCTAGTTCTCTAGCATATTCTAGAGAAAATTCAGTTATCATTTGACTTAGCAGATCTTGTGGTGGTGCTGGTGCTGATGTAGATGATGATGGTTTCCTCCCTTTATACGATTGGTCAGAATAAGAATTACTTCTAAATGAATGTCTCATATATGGCATAACAAAAGGGTTAGAGTAAGGATAAGGAAAAGAAGAAAAGAAGGATGAGGCATTATTTACGCTTCTAGTTGTGCCGTAAAAAGTATCAAAATACGTGCTATGTTATGAAGATGATTGCTGTTGTTGTTGTTGCTTTGCATTATTCTGATTGTATATTCCAGTTAGCCTACCTTGCATATAATCAACAAAGGAAACCTCGAGACCATTTCCTCCATGCAAGTTCATAATATGCCTCTTGACACTATAACGTCTTGAAGATAGCATACCACAAGTTGTACAAGCCCAGTTAGGTTTCGACATAATTACTGTATGCCAACCTCCTCTTCTTCATCCTTATGTTGTTCTTCTCCTTCTTCCTCTTTATCGTCTTCCTGAAGAAAATAATACTGTTGTTGTAGTAGTTGTGGTGATGGTGGTGGTTGCTGCTTCCTTATGATGATGAGGAGTAGCAAACTGGATGCACAGCGTTGCACCGGGAACTGTTTATGGAACATTTCTATGATAATCTACGTGAATTTCATATAAGAACATTGTTCTATGACTGGAGTTGACGTTATCGTAATGATTAAAAACCATCTTTCACTTTAGGTCTTGCTATAAAGTAACGTACATACATTAATAATATTAATTATAATATAAAGGATGTAGATAAATTCTTGCTTCTTTATTCAGAATTTGCAGGCTCATGCAATTCTTTTTCCTTCCTCTATTGCATAAGATATTAGAGTATTTATATTTGCTTTAGCATTAGGCGGCTTTACTAATTCCATTCTACGATGTTCATATAGATGAATATCAAGATCAACAGTATCTCCAAAAGGCCTTTTTTGTTATCTTTATTATTTTTTCTTCCATAAATCGAGCAATGTTATTTACAGCATTTTATCATTGGTGCAAGTTTAGCTGCACAAACGGGCTAGAAATTCTTAAGAGTGTAATATTTGTGAAACTGTACGTACTGAAATAGAAACTTGCAAAAGGATAGGTCAAATATTTTGTCTATCTGTAAGTATTCTATCTAACTTTGAGAATATTTACAAGCAGTGATGATGGTACAATGCAAGGCAATGTACTCATCATACTATTATAACAAACTGACGTTCAAACTATGTAATGATCAGGAAAAATAAACCCACATTCCATGCTCTATATCATATGATAGCAATAACGTTTATCATCATTAGTATTACTTTGACCTGCATATTTGTTTACACATTAGTATTTAACAAAAATCACATTACAATGGCACAACAGCAGAGTCTTGCTCCAAAAGACATATCTTTTGATATTGATAATGCGACATTTTCCCATCACATGGCATCTGTTAATGGCATTCAGCTTCATTATGTGATAGGTGGGCATGGACCCCCACTAGTCTTGATACATGGTTGGCCGGAGACATGGTATGAGTGGCGTCATGTCATGCCAGCACTAGCTAAAAATTATACTGTGATAGCACCTGATTTACGTGGATTAGGTGATTCTTCAAAACCGCTCACAGGTTATGATGGTAAGACTACTGCAGAAGATATACATCAGTTAGTAGCCCTATTGGGATTCAAACAAATCTTTTTGGTAGGACATGATGTAGGTTCACAGCCAGCTTATTCATATGCGGCTGCACATCCAACAGAGGTAAAGCGGCTAGTAATTATGGAGTACATTTTCCCTGGTTTTACTCCTCCCCAGCTTGAAGGAAAAGTGTGGTGGTTTCCTTTTCATCAGACACCCGATATACCAGAAGCACTTGTAGATGGAAAGGAGCGCATGTACTTGTCATGGTTCTATCATAACATTGCAGCCAATCCCTCTGCGATAACACAGGCTGATATCGATGAATTTGTTAGCCATTATTCTGCTCCAGGTGGGATGCGTGATGGATTTAACTACTTCAGAGCATTCCCAGAAGATGCAGTTCAAAATGAGAATTATTCAAAGACAAAGCTTACAATGCCAGTACTTGCAGTAGGAGCAGGATATATTCCAGCATTTGGAGGCGATGTTACAATTAACTATGCACTCTATGGAATGCAAAAATTAGCTCAAAATGTTACTGGCATTAAGGTTCCTCTATCAGGACACTGGATTCCAGAAGAGCGGCCAGCTTTTGTAGTGAATATGCTTAACCATTTCTTTGGCGGTGTAAACGTTAAAAAAAATTGTAACGCATAGATTGTAAAATACCTATAGATGTTTGACTATCAGCAGAACTATTATTATTGTACTATCTTTTGTATCATCTGTTGAAAGTCTGAATATTGCATATTCTTTCTTGCTTGCATTAGAGTAACAGCATCACTACCAACAACATATCTAAATTCCGGTTTTTCACTTAAAATAGCTTGGACTATGGTCTTTGCAACCTCTTCCGGCTGTGTTGCATTCTCATGATCGGAGCTTATTTTGGAGCTGACTTTTCGGACAAATTCAAAGTATGGCGATTTTGGATCTAGCGCTCTATTGGACATAACACTTCCCTTCATAAAACCACTGCCAATTGCACCCGGCTCTATCAATATTACTTTGATTCCAAAAGGCTCAAGCTCATAAGCAATAGATTCACTTAAGCCTTCTAGAGCGAATTTAGTTGCTACATATGCGGAGATTACCGGAAATGGCACATGTCCATTTACAGAGCTAACATTTACAATAATACCACCACTATCGTGCTTAGATCTCATAATTGGAAGCACATGTTGGGTTACCCTTATGACACCAAAGAAATTGGTTTCAAATTGTGCTTTTATTTCATCGACTGAAAGATCTTCAAATGCTCCAAAGAGACCATATCCAGCATTATTGACTAGTACATCGATTCTTCCTTTTTCTGACACAATCTTTTCAACTGCACCTTTTACCGAGCTATCGTCAGTGACATCTAACTGAATTAATTTCAAAGGTAGCCTTTCTGCATCTGCTATAGATTGTAGACTTGCAGATTTATTGATATTACGCGCTGAAGCATATGTATAAAATCCATTTCTTGCTAACATTAATGAAGTTGCATATCCTATCCCACTTGAGCTACCTGTAATAATGGCGACTTTTTGGCTGTTGGGTTCTCTTGTGCTCACAAATTAACAGCAGAGAGGAAGTTCTTATGTGTTATCTGGGTCCTATGATGCAGTATTAACTAGGAAGCGTGAACAAACAAGAACAACATTAAGAACAGTTCGAATTCCACAAGAGTTAGATAAAACCCTAGAAACTATCTCAAACGAGACTTAAGTGTCAACTCGTTTATTTGTATGCTATTAAAAAATTTGTTGAATAAGACGGATATGCAGATAGATTTGGATATATTACTCTGACACGTGAATCTCAGGCGTATCGTGCATGTTACGGATCATACTATTGGTTATAATGAATAATTATAGATATGACAGAGGGTTTGAAAAGCTCAAGGAAATAGATGGAGAAACAGGAGAGCGCGTTATTGAAAGACTTAAAGATATTTCGCCTGACTTTGCTAAATACATTATAGAATTTCCATTTGGTGACCTCTATAGTAGAACTGGGCTCGACTTAAAATCAAGAGAAATTGCTACAGTAGCAGCACTTGTTACTATGGGTAATGCAATGTCTCAGTTAAAGGTGCATATTACACAATATCTACTACGTTTGTCATCTATTGCCAATCTTTCCAAATACTTATCAAGGAATGTCGTAGGCTAGCAACAATGCTTCATCAGCAGCAAATACAATAACAGAATCAGAAGCACCTACTCTAAGTTAAAAAATAATTGACCTGCAAAATTACTGAGTCTACTTCCATTTCAACAGTTGAAAAGACATCAGAAAAATAGAGAATATCACTCCAGCGCTACTCAAAAGTTACTGCACCAATTGAGTTATACAAAAAACCACCCAAAACTAGCCCTAAGATGCTTGCCAAACCCCCGAAACTACCTGCAATGCCTTGTACTGAGCCTTGGAGTTTTGATCCAGCATATCTTGACAATTTGACATGAAAGATGGCCACATGAGACCATTACCAACAGCAAATAATATTATAGCCCCACCAACTGAGACAATATTATTTGATACAAATAAAATAAAGTTTGTAGCTAAAATAACGCTACCAATTTTTACTAGTTTTTCTTCTGAGAATCTTTTTAATGCTTTACGCAACACTGGACCTTGGATAAGAACCATTATTCCACTTAATATCGCATAAAATATTCCAAGCTGAGTTACTGACCATTTTAGATCTTTAGCTGCATGTGTAGGAAAGGTAGCATAATAGATATTAAACCCAAGAAATATCAAAAATATAATACAAGTAAAAAAGAAATATGTTTTAGTTTGAAAATATTCTGCATTCTAGGTTTCTTAGTGCTTGTATTCAAATAGCATTCTCTGCATTCCTGAGAAAAAGTTTTTCTGATGGTTCCTTGTTCCGGAACTAACATTTCTTCTGATGATGATGATAGTTTTGATTCTCTTAACAGAAAGACTATTACAATTATTGTGACTAAAGATAAGATTAACGCTGCTAAAACAGGCAATACCGTTCCATAAATAGTTCCTCCTAAAATCCCAGCCAGTGCAGGACCTAGAATAAATCCTAGGTTAGAAGATACTGCCATTTTTCCAAAATTCTTACTTCTAGTTGCATCTGATGAAAGATCCGCCAGATATGCATTTGCGATAGAGATATTTCCACCAGTAATCCCGTCAATAGCTCTGGCAAGAAATAGAACAATCGATGGAACAACAACGACAAATGTTCCAAGGAAGTCTATATGAATACTAAAAGAATTTGAGGGTAAAAATAAAGCAAATAGAAATAGCAACCAACCAATTGATGTTCCTACATTACTCAATAGAAGAATTTTCTTCCATATTTATCAGACCATTTTCCTAATATGGGAGATCCTATAATCTGAAAAGCAGGATAAGTAGCGGCAAGTAGACCATAAACTATAGCATTGCCTCCAAACTTCATAACTACAAAAACAAGGAAAGGTAAAACGATACTAAAACCAAGAGTACCTACAAAATTAACCAATAATATGGGAAATAGTGAAGCCTGTTTTACCAGACTAGCCATTATAAAAGAAGTATCTACAGAGTTTCATTTAAAAATTGAGGATACAGTCCGCTTTTTGAGAGCGAAAGACGGAAAGATTCAAGCGATGATTTATGAGGAGCAACTACACTATAAATAACAACTATGTCCAATACGCGTAGGGGACTTCCACTAACCAGATCCAATATTGAGAAAATATTTCCGAAATTAACATCAGCGCAGGTTAGTCGCATTGCAGATCGCGGACACATACGCTCAATGGAGGGCGGTGAAGTACTCTATGAGCAGGGATACAGTGCGCCACCTTTCTTTTGTGGTTGTCTCCGGCGAGCTTGAAGTTGTGCGACCTTCTGTTCCTGTTGAGACCCTTGTCACAACCTATGAATCCGGCCATTTTACTGGCGAGGTTGGCACACTCTCCGGCAGGCCGAGTCTCTTCCGTGTTCGTGCCACCACGCCACGTAAGGTAATAGAACTTGATCGGCAACAGATGCTAGCTTTGGTACAGACTGATGCTGAACTTGGTCAGATACTAATGAGGGCTTTCATTCTACGTAGAGTAGAGCTGATAGCTGCTGGTGTTGGAGACATTGTCCTCATAGGGTCAACATATTCTGCAAGTACGCTTCGGATCAAAGAGTTTCTGATGCGCAATGGACAGCCATATTCCTACATGGAGCTAGAAAGAGACCCTGATGTGCAGAATCTATTGGATAGTTTCCAGGTTTCAGCCAACGAAATACCAGTATTGATCTGCCGAGGCCAAGTAGTGTTGCGCAATCCCACTAACCAAGAAATCGCAGACTGCCTTGGCTTCAATGAGTCTATTGAGCAAACCCATGTGCGAGATCTCGTGGTCATTGGAGCCGGTCCCTCAGGGCTTGCGGCAGCGGTGTATGGTGCTTCAGAAGGGCTTGACGTTATGGTACTGGAAACAAGTTCTCCTGGTGGTCAAGCTGGCTCAAGCTCAAGAATCGAAAATTACTTGGGAT
>JAFAQB010000424.1 GCA_019246625.1 Nitrososphaeraceae archaeon | reverse complement strand
GAGCCTTTTATAATCAAGATGGCACAGACAACAATAGATGCCTAATAATCATCTTTATGACCATGATATAGTCTCTATTAAGGATTTCACCAAACAAGATCTGGAATTCATCTTTAGATCGACGGATAAAATTAGCACTTTGAGACCAAATGAAAAGAGTGAACTTGGTAAAGGAAGAACTTTGGGTTATATCTTCTATGAACCTAGTACCAGGACTAGGATGAGTTTTGAAGCTGCTATGGCATCATTAGGAGGAAGTTCTATTGGAATCTTTGATCCTAAATCATCTTCAATTGAAAAGGGCGAGAGCCTTGCTGATACTATTCGAATAATTGATTTATATTCTGATGTTATTATATTACGACATCCACTAGATGGTTCAAGCAGATTTGCTGGTGAATTATCTAGAAATCCGATAATAAATGCAGGCAGCGGAAGCGAAGAACATCCTACTCAGGCAATGCTTGATCTTTATACCATGCTCAAAGAAAAGAAAAAAATCAATAACCTTACAATAGGCATAGTTGGAGATTTGAAATATGGTAGAACAGTGTATTCTTTATTGTACGCATTAGCAAATTATAACGTAGAAGTTCATTTAATTTCACCTTCTATACTAGGCATTAGAAAAGAATCGATTTATGACATACGGAAGAAGTTGAAATTATATGAGCATAGTCAGCTTGAAGATATCTTGCCCAAACTTGACGTTATCTACGTTACAAGAATACAAAGAGAACGCTTTCCAGATATACAAGAATATGAAAAAGTGAAGGGTACGTATACTATTGACAATAATATACTCACAAAAGCAAAACCAGATGTCTCTATTATGCATCCAATGCCCAGAATGGAAGAAATTTCTCATTCTATTGATGATACAAACAATGCGATTTACTTTAAGCAGGCTGCATATGGTAAAGAATTGAGAGCAGCACTTCTTGCTTTAGTGCTAAATGAAAATCCAATATAACAATTGTAAGTTTCTGTACACAAACTGTCTCTATATCAAATTTCATATATGAAAATCTTATGTATAATATTGATTTAGTGGAAGAGCTCAATATCAAAATGAGAATCTTTTGATAGTTGTAGATAGTATATTTGATAACCATATACATTCATAAGGCCAGGAATTATAATGACGCTTAATCTAATAATTAAGCCAAAAATCTGATTATTAGTATGAATTTTCTTGGTGCTAAGATAAACAGTAGATAATTTAGGCTGGCTATGCCTAGTATAGATTGACCAATTCATTTGTTAGTTATCTTAACCTGAAATGCAACTACTAAAACCACATTCAATACACATATTACAACCTTCTGTAATTATTAATTTTGCTTTGCATGATGGACAAATTTCATCTTCATTTGACTCAGATGGTGATGTTTGTATCGTCTTCTGTGGAGTGCCGATTTGCTGTGGAATATCCATGATATTTTCTCTAGTGATCTGATCTTCTTGTATTTCTGTTTCCTTGAATATTTTTTCTATTTGTTCTCTGATATATGGTTCTGTAATGTTTGCATATGTATAGTCAATGACATAGTTGCTTGGTCTTACAATAAATCTCTTTTCCTTTATATTACTACCAGTAATATGCAGCACTTGTTCATGTCTTGAACCATCTCTATACACTGTGACTCCCTTCAGACCAAGCTCATGCGATAACAGATATGCACACTTTACATCTTCTGCGGTCACATCACCTGGCATATTGATTGTCTTTGCAATGGCATTGCTGATCCACTTTTGCCATATCGCTTGAGCCATCAAATGGTCAGTCCAATGGATATCTATTGCAGTAACGAAAATTTTCTGAATCCATTCTGGTATCTCAGGCAGTCCACGTACTGAGCCATAATTATTTGCAATCTTGGTTAATATTTCATCATTGTATAGCCCGTTTTCCTTTAAGACACTCTCAAACACCTTGTCAGTATAAAAGAACCTTCCAACTGTAACACGTTTCTCAAAAACTAATGCAAATATTGGTTCAACACCATTTGAGGCATCTGCAATCATGGAAAGTGTACCTGTGGGAGCAATCGTTGTTGTCCAGGAGTTTCTGACTCCATATTTTTGGATCTTTCCAATTAGGGAACCCCAATCATATGTTTGCGTTTCTTTTGGCAACTCGTAGTATCCTGTAATTGGAACCTTGCCCTTGACGTAATCTGTTTGTTTGAATATTGGAAATGGACCTCTTGACTTTGCAATAGCAACACTTTCTTCAATACTAAAGTAAGATATTGCTTCTGCAAGTTTGTTCATGAACACATATCCATCATTGGAGTTGTAGGGAATCCTCAATAAGAAAAGCAAATCGGCAAGACCCATTATACCAAGGCCAATTCTTCTTGTCAACTTCGTGTTAACATCGATCTCTTCAATAGGATACTTATTCATGTCAATTATGTTGTCTAGGAATCGAGAAGAAAGTCTAATGGTTTGTTCATATCTTTGCCAATCGAATTCATACATCCCATCAGCCTTTCGCTTTACAAAATTTGCAAGGTTAATTGAACCTAAATTGCATGATTCATATGGATACAGAGATTGTTCTCCGCATGGATTAGTTGCGCGTAGTGGTCCACTTTTGGCATCCGCGCATGGGTTATACTTGTTTATATTATCAAAGAAAATAACTCCAGGTTCAGCACTCCTCCATGCACTAAGTGCAATCAGATCCAGTAACTGGTGTGAATCGATCTGTTTTGTTGGCTCGCGAGTCCTTGGGTTACGCAAAGTATACTTGTGATTGCTGCCCTTATTCACAATGGATTGCCAAAAGTCTTCCCAGACACCTACGCTTACGTTAAAGTTCTCAAACACACCAGGTTTTGTCTTGGCAGTTATGAATTTTTCAATGTCTGGATGCCATGTTTCAAGAATACCCATATTTGCGCCACGTCTTTTTCCACCCTGCTTCACTACATCTGTAATAGTATCAATAATCCTCATAAAGGAAGTTGGGCCAGATGCGACTCCTGAAGTTGAAGCGACAATATCGCCTTCAGGTCGCAAGTCAGAATAATTTATTCCTACTCCACCCCCTGATTTAAAGATCATGGCCGCATCTGTTGATGATTTCATGATCTCGTACATGTCATCTTGCATATCAAGAACAAAACATGCGGACAACTGACCCAGTCTTGCACCTGCATTCATCAATGTTGGCGTATTCGGAAGAAAGTCTCTTGATACCATCAAATCATAATACTCTTTAATACGTTCTTGATACATTGCTAACTTTCCCTCAACGATGAGCCTAAGTAGTTCCTTAAAGCTGACTCTCATTTGCCCAGACTTTGTGAGAGAAATATAATGTCGAATCAATGATTCGAAGTGATACTTGTTAAGATAAAACTCACCAATCTTTAACTTCAAGTCAAAGTCGTCAATTTTTGCATAATAATTTTCTGCTTCTTCAATATTCTGGGTACATCCGCCTGCCAAATTGAACACTCGTGAATCATGCATAATGTCTGGAATTGCAACTAGAATGGCTACTCTTTCAAGCATCAGTTTTGGACCTTCAATAATTTCGTTATTGTTATCTCTTAGGAGGTAACGTGCTGCTAATACTCTAAGTGAATTAACATCAAATGCCTTATCCACTTCATCAAGATCCCTTTTATTTAGAACCTTCATCTTGTCGTCACGAATCTTGCGTCGCTCATGTCTGTACAGAATATAAGACTTCGCTGTATCAGACAAACCTTCCTCAATGAGTATAGATTCTACCATATCCTGTACATCTTCAACACTCGGAATTTCATCTTTTTCAACTGAGTCATATCCTTGCTGAACCATCTTCTGTACAACTTTGTTTGCCAGCCTTTCTGCCAATGGATAATCTGGTTTACCTGTTGCCACAAGTGCCTTATATATTGCATCTGATATCTTCGACCGTACAAAACTTACAATTCTACCATCCCGTTTTCTTATTTGCATAATTAAATTCGTCTTTGAGTTATTAAACTCGGTGACTCGTGCCATCCGTTTATAAAGGAAAAAGATTAGCTTAAAAGCATTATCTAATTAAAAAATAATGATTCATGGGTGTAAATATTAAATATAACATCTTAGTATAAGATGATGCTCAAATGTATGATCGGCAATTTCAATGATATAAAAATTCATTGTTTTCATTTAAGCTGAAGGATTTTATTTATCACATTATTATGTATCATGTAAAGACTTTGTCTAATTTATGTTATTATGTGTATTTAATATTTTGGTATTCCCGCATGAACTAACCCACATTGTAAATGTTGGATGAAATCGAATTTTTGATTTGCTATTACGCAGTAACAATATAACTAATGTGTTTGATGTTTAACCCAAACACATTAAGTATATGTCTATGTGTTGCTAATGTGAGACCATCACTATAAACAAATTGGCGACAGGTAAGACGATTTGCAAAATTCACATTTTTCGATAAACTGTGTCTTAGTTCTCTTACCGCATCCATTACACACCAAAAGATTAAGATTTGGACGGAAAAATTGCAGCTGTGATGCTAATTCTACTGCAGTTCTTATTTCGGTATTAGAAGAAAGATCGCTTACATCCAATATTACTGATAGCCCACCATTTAGCAGATTATTAATTGAAATACAATCATTAATTATAGATGCACCTTTATCATCTGATAAAAGTAAGTCTTTACCGTTCAATGTAAGTCCTTGTGAGTAAGCACGTTTATTATTTTGTAGAGGTGAGATTAAAGAGATCTTGCCGTATTTATCAGAATCAAGATTTGCAAATCTTTCTGCACTGTCATCATATATCATAGCAATTCCTGCAGAATGTTCTCCAATATGTTTACCTTGTTCCATAGTCACATCAACAGCAGTCTTCAATACTTTTTGTAAAATCTCTACTCCGTTGTTCGGATCGAATCCCAAAATATCATAGACTGACTCTTTAGCTCCAGTAAGGTTAATTAAAATATTAGTTGTCACAAGTTGCATAAATTGGGTGCTACTGGCAAGTACAGGAACTATTCCCTTCCTAATGTGATCTGCTATTACATTCTTTCTCATTGACATTGCAGCTAATGCAGGCTTTATCATAAGTGCAAGTTTTGCCCGAAAATAGGTTTCATCATTGTTTGATTGGTACGCAAGTCTTGGAAGATTAATCGACAATGATTGTAAAGTCATGACTGTGCCAGAACTCTTGCCGTTTATAGATTTACAGATACCATTGCTACCTCTTGATCCATTTCTCGAAATTGAGATGATGCCACCAGCACGTAATGTTGTAATGATGTGCTCTGAGTGCTCGTTGAGGTTATTACTAGTATTATTATAATTAAGTGATATCCCTATTCTGGGGACAGGTGTAGAATCTACATACTTTCTATAACCATCCAACAATGCATTAATTATTCTACAATCAAATTCATATGCTGGAACAGTTAGAGTAGTGACAGGAAGACCAGATAAAGAATTAGATGGAGCTGCAGAAGAACATAATAGCAATCTTGCAAATTGTGATTCAATTTTATCTGGTTCCTTTATATGTTTAAGAAGTAGCGGAATAATCCCATCCAGTACGATTTCTGAAGAAGCTTCTCGACTTAGAAGTGATATTAGGATGGGCAAAGAGGTTACGAAATCATCAGGATTTCTTAGAGCAGGTATTCTGGAGACATTCAAAAATTTGCCTTTAAAATCTATACCACTATCACCAAAGTCGGCAATGTCTAGGAATATGGTATCAGGGATTAGTCCCCAGATACCACTGTTAGAAATATGTATTTCACCAGCCAAGTGCATATCTGCTATATCCTTTGTAAGTGTATTGTTTACCAGATATTCTGAAAATACAGAACGTGAAACTTTTGATAATAAACTTTCAACTCCGTTCTTAGATGTATCTATATTATTTAACAACTCTAAAATATCGGATGCAGGCATCCCTATTCTAGCCATCTTGTTTCTATACTCCTCATGTCCGTGTTCAATCAAAACAGAATTTACAGTTTCCCGAATTAATGACGAAGTCAAATATGCTGTCTGAAATTTGTATATTTTATTTTCTACTTCTTCTGTAATTTTATGCGCCTGTTCAAGTGGCATATTTGCTTCTCTTACAAGAGACTGAATTATCTTGAGGGAATTGAATTCTTCAATTGAGTGTTTACTTGTCCTAACATACATTTTGCCACTTTCGATTATTGATCTTTCTTCTATCTGTCTCGCAAGGCTCAGTACCAATTTGCCCAAATTTGTAATTGTATAACGTCGTTCACCTTTGTTAAGGGCAACAAGTGATTGTCTAAGGAGTTTTCTTAAATGATACGCGAATTTACCAGATTCTTTCTTAGATTTAAATCCTGCAAGAGCTTTTAGTTCCGAATATGTAAGTGGTCCTTTGGAATTTAAAATGCGGAGAATATCAATTCTATTAGGACTAGCCATAACAGAAAAAATCATCCTGACACGTTTTGAGGCAGATTCTAAAACTCCACCTCGCCTAGGTTCTAGTTCATCTCGTCTAGATTCGGTTTGAGACGAATAATCATGACTCAACTGTTCCATTGCACCCCATATTCTGACTAAATGATTAAAACTACTTTGTATATAATTTTTAACTATTAATGTAATAGGCTCTACTCTTCCTAGCCGATTAACAGATTAGCAGTTTAACCTTCAATCATAATTTGGTTATCCTCTATCATGTGTTGGTCTGTTACTTGTTTCATTTTGACATCATGAATGGAATTCGGAACTTCTGGCAACTTTGCCTTTGCCTCATTTTCGAGTATTCCTTCCACCTCATTTAATATTGAGAGTGCCTCTGTATCCACTGGTAATGATATCGGAACTTTTGTTTCTGACTTTATGTTAGAATTTATTAGGACATCGGATGTAACGGAGCTCATTTCTGATAATACTTCACTAGCAGTCGGAACTGCTTTGGAAACATCTTTTTGAATGTCTTTGATCATTTCAATTGTTGGATTAATAGTTTCCAAGATCATAGCAAATTCATTGATAGTACTAAAGCGAATCACCACTACCTCTAGCGCAAGACTCATGTTTTGTGTAGTTCTCTTAACATGTCGAATATTTGCTAGCTCATTTGCAATAGCTTTCGCGCGGTCATTATTATCTGACTTTATGTTGGCGGCAATTTGATTGCGTAAATCCCTGTCCATTGCAGTAAACTTCTTATCAAGCATCCTTAATCTGGTGAGCTGGTTATTCAATACAAGACTAGCGTTCACAATATCACTCTTAAACTGCTGTTGCTGCTGATGCTTGTCCATCTTATGGATGAAATTTTTATATTATCAAATGTTAAGATTAATGTTAAACTTCATGTACCAAAAGCTACTATAAAGCTAAGCTACAAAATACCAGACATGTATAGGATTCATCTAGCGGACTTTGGTAAACGAGAGATTTCTTCCCTTAAACAAGAGAGGATATAAACACCGAATAAACTTTTTGTCTAGTATATGACGAAAATTACACCTCTTTGGTTAGAGGAAATCCGACGAAAAGTTAGCAGAACCACAAGACAAATGATAAGTACATGGTAGAAGGTAATCCCATAATTAGTAAGAACCTATTCCATCTCCTAGTATCACATATTTTGCAAGCCAATGTCAACATATGCAGATATGGAATACATATAGAAGACATAAAAAGCAGATGAGTAGTAGCTCCAACTACCCCAATACACTATGCAATTAAAGAAATAAAGATGAAATCATATTTCAGTCATAAAACACCTGTTTGAAGAACAGATTACATCCTCAGAACTAGTAAAAAATACAGAACAGGAATATTATTTAGAGATATAGCATACAAATGCACAAATTGACCAATCCATTATATAATATTAGATGATTTCTGCTGGGCAATATAACAAAATGCTTAAGTAATTGCATGTTTAATTTTTTTAATTTCTTTCAAATGCTATTATTCCATCTTTCTACTGAAACTGTAAAATCTCCTGGGTTCAACATCGCACCGCAAACCGTACATCTGCCATGAGAGGGACGCAATGTATCTCTAATAGACTTTAACGTACGCATTGCAAAGAGAGCCGAACCACATTTTCTACAAACTACATTTACCGATGACAGTGACATAGCAAGATAAGAATAAGATATAATAATAAAAGCGTCATTAATGTTGTTTTACAAAGTGTACAACTAGTGTAAAGTAAATGTTAAATTAGATTTTTTGCAATATTAAACCATGGTTTGGATTGAAACCAACTACCTTAACTTTTTCTCCAATAGCAAGATCCTTGGATGATTTAACTCCTGGAAGAAATCCAGATGCTCTAAAGGGAGCATTGTCTACCCGAAAAACAACCCATGCATATGACTCTGTATCTTCAAATCCTTCTGGTGCCACAGCCTGAATTGTATAAGTTACCGTTTTGCCAATTCCTTCATATTCTACTGAATCGAATTTGTTTCCAGAGCATTTCTCACAATAATATATTGTCTCGAGCATAATATGTGCACACCGTAAACATTTATTAGCTAGCAACTTTCCTCTATTAGCAGATTGAATAAATTTTTCTCGTGAGCTCAAATTCTTCTGTTGATGTTGTTTTGTTTCTGACAAATCCTTCTTTATTCCATCCTCCTAAAGATATGAACTGCCGCGCTCGCGCCAGTAGCTCCAAAGTTATGTGTAAGAGCATATTCTGCATTTCTAATTTCCCTATCTCCGGCTTTGCCAGTAAACTGCTCGAAAACTTCTACAACCTGACCTATACCTGTTGCTCCAATTGGATGACCTTTTGATTTTAATCCACCAGAAGGGTTAATTGGGATTTCACCATTTCTACGGGTTGCCCCTTCCCTTATAGAATAGGCAGCAGTTCCTTTTGGGAAGAAACCAAGGTCCTCAATATCAATTATTTCTGCAATAGTAAAACAGTCATGAACTTCAGCAAAATCGATATCTTTTGGAGCAATATTAGCCATTTTGTATGCTTGCTTGGCAGCAGCTACAGTACTTGGGATCGTAGTAATGTCTTCGCGCGCCTGAACTGCAGCTGGCGAAGCTCCTCTGCCTGAACCAATAACCTCCACGTAAGGCCTCGCACTCTTCTTGGCATATTCTTCATTACAAAGTATGACAGCTGATGCTCCATCTGAAAACGGACAACAGTCATAGAGTTTCAAAGGAGAAGCAACGACTGGCGATTTCAAAACATCATCAACTGTTATCTTTCTTCGAACGTGAGCTTTAGGATTAAGAATTCCATTTTCATGGTTCTTTACAGCAACATGGGCAAGATCCTCTTCACTTGCTTTGTACGCAGTCATATATACTCTGGCCATTGATGCAAATAATCCTGGAAATGATGCGCCATTTCCTCCTTCATAAAAGAAATCAGAACAATAAGAGAATAAAGTAGTGCTCTGAGTAGTTCCAGTATGTGTTATTTTTTCAACGCCCAGTGCCAAAACACAATCATAAAATCCAGCTGCTATATTAGCATATGCTTCTCTAAACATTACAGAACCTGAACCGCATGCAGATTCAATTGTAAGTCCAGGCACATGTGGGATTCCAAGATTGCTCATAATAACAGGAGCCATATGAACCTGCCTGTCAGCAACTCCAAAGACGTTTGAGATATAGCCTGCCTGAATATCCTTAGGTGTAATCCCAGCAGAATCAATAGCGTCTTTTGATGCATTTAATGCGATTTCAATAATACTTTCATTTAACTTACCATATTTAGTGCTACCTGCACCAAGCATACAGACCTTATTTGTCATTTGATAAGAAAAATTGTTTTTTGTATTATAAAAAGGTTAGACATTGGCTTTATAGAATTTTCAAGAATGTTATGAAGTATATATAATAATGAGAACAACATCACTACAGCTAGCTTGTAGAAATAAGAGCATTAGGATATAATCAGGATATTGAATTATTGAATTATTATTTCTTCCATCGTAATTACTATTAATCGATTTATTTATGATACAAAGACACTATAATTTGATTCGTTTGTACATAAATGTATGGTATCCAGAATTTACCGTACAAAATGCATATGTGTATTAAATATAAAATCATGCGCAACAAAATGCCCTTCTTGATCTAGTACAATGATCACTTGATCGATCGAATAGTATGATCAAATAGCATGATCGATAGTACGGCTTCACATAAATATTTGATCTGTTACAACATTGTTATGAAATATAGAAGCAGAACTGACATAGTAGGGTTAATTCTAGAAGCCGCAAA
>JAFAQB010000069.1 GCA_019246625.1 Nitrososphaeraceae archaeon | reverse complement strand
TCGCATTAAATGCAGCTAATATTTCTAATGCAGTACGTTCAGATATAAACCATAATAGATAGTCAATTCTATAACCTCTATGAGTAACGATACTCTGCCAGTCATACAATCTTCTTAGAGAATCAGTGTTAAAGGATCGTTCTAAGTTGAGTTTTTCTATTATTCTTATTATAGCCTTAAGGCTAGGAACACGTACTTTTAGAAAAATTATCTCGTTATTGCTGTATTTGCTACTCTTCCTTATATTGAATAGCTCTGTGGTAATGAAAATTTTTAATGCTGATCTAACAAGTGGAAAACCAAGTAGTCTTCCCATATTTCCATGCAAGAGCAATTCCTTTATTGCAGATAATAGTTCACGATAATCTATATCAGACTGGAATTGAGTAAGTGTTTGTTCCTTGTTGTTAGGATCGATTTCATTGCATACCTGTACAAATAGATCATAATACTGATTGATTGTATTATAGACACTTATTAGATATCCGTTAAAATCTTGATATGAGCGAACAAAATGATTAAATTCTATTCCTTTTTGATGTCTATCACTAGCATTTATGTAATTAGCATAAGATGTCTTTAATTCTCTTGACATTTCTATTATATGTTGAGCAAGGAATCGTAAAGCAGAAAAGCTCATAGTCCAATGTGCATAGCGAAACAATATCGAGTCTTGTGAGTCATCATTCTCTAAGTAAAATGCTGCTTTGATTATGGAAGGTGGTTTTAAAAATTCATTAAATGGAATTGCTTTATTTTTGCTACTTGAAAGACCCTTTATGTTTCTTAAATCTTCTTCAATTATATTATTTATCTCATTTTTTGCCTCTTCCAGTTCTTCGGTGATTTGAGTATGCCTCAATTCGTCTGGCAAAATGTTTTCGAATTTGGTGTATGTTGGTGTTATGTTTTGGATTTTGGACTTCACATGTATGGTAGCAACATATACCTCTTGCTTTATTTATATTCAACTAACCTTCATCATCTCAAAAAGAGATTTTCATATTCTGCAAATGAAGTTTTTGACTTGTTATTCTCGATAGATTGAATCAGGTACCTTCTGCTGTTCTATTATGGAAGGTTCTTCTATAACCTGACCTGAAGGGTATGAAGGCTCTGAAGGTTCTATAGAAGGCCTCTTTACCTCTATTTCATCGATTCTTTGTGCTTGATTTCCTTGTGAAATAATACTATTATTTTCTGTGTTATATCATAATTAACATCAACATGGCTTTCCCTAATGCCTTCATTGCCTTCAGAGCCTTCAGGTCGTGTTCTATATTCCTCTTCTACAAAAATCATTTTAGTCTGCGTCTTTGTAAGATTGTATGCCCTTCCAACCTCCAATATTTTTCTGGATCGAAAGTGAATGTATCTAGGACACCGTTTTCATCATTACCTATGTTACCATCAGAGCAGCAACAATAATGAAAGTGAGAGAAATGAATGATCAAATACGTCTCATAATAACTCTGGTCTAGCCTTCAAACCTTTATCAAGGTTATCCAAGCTTTCTGTTCCTCTTTTCAAACCGTCGATGTAACAATTGACAGCTTTCTTGAATTCATCAAAATAAGTTCTAACCCAGAATGTATACCTTTTCTCAGTTTGATTATATTCTATCCCATGGCAACCAATGTTGCCCATATTTATGTCGGCATTACGGTCTATCATATATGCATGAGCCAGACCGCATCTTATCTCACTGTATAAATTCAATGTTCGTAATAGCCCTTCATAATAAAGAAAATCGAGCCGTTTGAGAAATGCTTCAAATGCTTTCTCCTCGCCCAATACTCAGTATAGCAGCAAAGGCCTAATGCAAGCAGAAAGTTCGGTGCTCCTCTTGGAGTATGAGCTAGTTGTATTGTCTTATCAATATCATCAAACATGAATTTCCTGACTTTATCAATGGACGAAAGATTCATCGAGGATGCTTTATCGGACATTGTCCATGTAAAAAGTTGAGACTGCAATCATGGCGACGTTGTGGTGCTCTAGGTGCACAGCGAAGCCATTGAAGCCGTCCGCAATAGCCGAACAAGCTGGGCAGCCGCCTGTGTACCCCGGGCCGAACATAAAGTGGTAGACAAGGAGCTGCGAGCATCCCTGGAAGAGATCGGCGAGGGACGCCGTGCCATCATCGGTCTCGAAACGGTACTCCTTGTCGATTCGAACCCACGGCAGCTTCTACCGCCACTCTGCCAGTTCGTCGCTACGCCGTGTCAGCTCCTTCTCGGTCTTGAGCAGCTCTAGGCGGGCAGCAAGCCACTCTTCACGTGTTCCGATCTTGTGGTCAGTCATTGTTCCTACTGCATTATGACAGATAGGAGAAGTTAAGTTACTTTCGTCAAATAACTAAATTTGGGGTTAAGGTAGAGCACATATTATCCCTAGTGACTGTTGCTGAATAATCCCTTTCTCTCTTTTGGTTCTACCATTCTTAATTTGCATATCTCTGGGCCCATTATTTGGGTCAAATTTGATTCACACACC
>JAFAQB010000058.1 GCA_019246625.1 Nitrososphaeraceae archaeon | reverse complement strand
CCATCTCTGCCATAATTCTTCTTGTCTGATCATGTGACAGTTGAGTTTCTTGTATT
The DNA here is from genome assembly GCA_019246625.1 of Nitrososphaeraceae archaeon. Lineage (GTDB taxonomy): Archaea > Thermoproteota > Nitrososphaeria > Nitrososphaerales > Nitrososphaeraceae > Nitrososphaera_A. The sequence goes on along the minus strand of JAFAQB010000058.1, from coordinate 4,319 downwards.
ATCTTATCTTTTGTGCATCCATTCTCACATATTTTCAATATAGTAGCCAATATCATAGCATATATGTCATTATCGCCACCATTTGTAGCTGCCATTTTGTTGTATATAGAATGTAAATTAAGATAATTATAAAACTAATCATCCTCTACTAGACTATTTTTGTATCTCTAAAAGAAGATGAAGGTTCGAAGCAATTTCACGCTTGGTATGGTATTGAAAACGCATAATTGAACATATAACACGTTACAACAATGTTAATACAAGCGTAGAACAAAGAAATAATGTCTTCGCCTCTGGTCACTATTGCTTCTAGATCATCTCCATGTGAAGCAGCAGATATTATCTTACAACATAATGTAAGACATTTACTTGTTTTAGATAATGCCGACAAACCTATTGGTACTCCACTCAACTCAACAAATACCACGCTGGGCTTTGGATTCTAAAAATCCAGACTAACAATTCAGTATTTTGGAATTGGCAACTCATTAGTTCAGGTTCACATTAGCGATGCTAAAGGAACGACGGAGTGCGGCGAAGGTTTACCTTTACGAGAAGGCGAACTTCCTATTGTTGATATCCTAAATAACATTGACTCTTTAAACAAGACTATTCAAGGCACAATAGAATTAGTAGAAGTACATCTGTATAAAGAAAAACTACAAAAACAGAGTGCTGATTGGCTACTTAGAAACATTAGAAATGTTTTTGGCTAGACCTATCGTCCTTCTCCTACCAGATTGTGATCTGCATTCAATATTTTCATGACTAAATTGTTTTTTAACTACTGTTATTAATTATTCATAGATAGTACAAGTAATGATTCTGGTAACATTCATTCATCATTTACATTAATCATTGTTATAAAAAATTAAGAGAAAAATAAAAAAAAGTTTGTTCATAATATCGAGTTACAGATTCCGTGGGATGATAAAAGGGTCAGAGGACGGTATAGATGTAAAAGAACCAGCGTCGAGGTATAGACTACAAATGTATAAAATGCTGGAACTTGATAAGAATTAATGTTCAGTGTCAGAGGACGAGTTGCTCAATATGCCTAGATCTATATATACATGAAAGCGTTTAATTCAACGTAACCTTCCACAATGGAAGGCCGTGGGATTTCTAGATAATACTCCAGCCTTAAGAGAACATATTCATAATCAGCTGTGCTCAGTAGTCTTAATCCCCATTGTATTTGGAAACTACTGCACTCACCGTAAAATATCCAATTATATGAAGGATAAAGTCATTCTACTTTAGTCTTTATATGTTTTCTAAAATCGTTGATGTAGCAACTTCTCTTTCCGATATAAGAGATGACAGTATCATCGCCATTTCCGGCTTTAACATGGCTACCACTCCTGAATATTTAATTCTTGAATTATATAGGAAGTACAATCAACAAGGACATCCAAGGAATATATTTATAATCTCAGATGCTCTGCCGGCGGTGCCTGGAAGAGCATTAGACCAAATAGCTGAAGGATTGTACAAGGAGACAAACCAACAATTTCTCAAAGGTGCTTTGATGCCTTTCTTGGGATTTTCTCCATGGCTTCAAAAGTTAGTAACAGATAACAGAGTAGAGTGTTATGGGTGGCCTATAGGTGTTACTGCGTATTGGTTCAGAGAAATAGGCTCTGGAAGACCGGGCCTTTTAACAAAGATAGGTGTGGATACTTTTCTTGACCCAAGACAAGATAGCGCTGCATTAAATGAACTTGCAAGGAGAAATGCTTCATGCCATGTCAGCGTTATCGACATTGATGGAGAAGATTATCTTCTATACCAAGCCCCTAAACCAAATTATGCTATGATTAGAGCCTCTGTATCTGATGAGAATGGAAACCTATCATTACAAGACGAGGGTATGAAGGGCACTGTTCTTAGCATCACCCAATCTGCTAAAGCAGGAGGACCAAACCAAGGCAGGGTAATCGCACAGGTAAGATGGATCACAAAGTCGGGTACAATAAATCCAAGAGATGTAGACGTGCCAGGCCCATTAGTGAATTATATCGTCGTTTCTCCAAAAGAGTACCACTGGCAGTGTGGCAGTATAGATTACGATCCAAGACTATCTTATAAAATAATCCCGCCGGCTAGGGAAAATCTGCTTGGTGATATCCCGCTAGATGGCATACCCAAAATATCTCTTGAAGGACATAAGAAAGTAATAGCAAGACGGATTCTATTGGAGTTGACAGGATTACTTAAAACAAAGCGATCCCCTGTTATGGTCAACCTAGGAATAGGTATCCCTGCTTTGATTTCATTAATAGCAGCTGAGGAGAACGTAACTGATTTCATAATAACTGTACTTGAATCCGGACCTTGGGGAGGGCTTGCTCTTACAGGAAATGATTTTGGATTGGCAATAAGCCCTTTTGCACTCTCTACTATGCCTGATGTGTTTTCTAATTTTGAGGGAGGAATAATTGATGCCGCGTCACTTGGATTTCTTCAAGTAGACAAAAAGGGAAATGTGAATCCTTCTATGCTACCAAACAGAATCTTTGGCCCAGGCGGCTTTCCAGTCATAGCTGGCGGAGTCTCAAGAATATATTTTGCAGGCTCGTTTATGGGGGGAAAAAGTGAGATCAGTCTATCAGATAACAAAATTAGAATTTTACATGATGGTACGATACCAAAGTTCATTGAAAGTGTATACAAAATCGTATTTAGTGGACACCAAGCAACAAAATATGGACAAGAGATCATGTATATTACTGAAAGAGCAGTTTTTAGACTGACTAAGGGCGGGCTTGTCCTTGAAGAAATTGCTCCTGGAATTGACCTACATAGAGACATTATATCCAAGATGAGCTTTACACCGCTACTAGGAAATTCAATAAAGGAAATGGATAAAAGAATATTCAATGAGGGAACGATGGGGATTAGAGATGAGGTACGGACATTAAATATATGACGACTATTATCAAATACTCTGTGAGCAACAACTTATGCACTATTAATAGCTTATCATCAGGCTTGTGTGTTTAATCCAGCAATAATGAATCCAAATGACATCATACTAATTTACCATGTAAATGCAAGCCTTATGGTAATGAGATATATGTTAACTTAGGTTGGCTATTTCCAAAAGGTGCTGGTCTTCATAGAACTTCAAACACATTTGTTGCAACATTTTAAAAAGCAGGAACATACAAATACCCATGCCTTTCGCATCCATGGATGACTAAACAAGTAAAGGTAAGTTAAATGGACAACAACAACTTTTGTTTTTTTTTTTGGTTGCAAAGGATGCTAGCAATTTTTACTTCTACTTTTAAATTCCTGATCTTATGGGAGAACAAGATTCATTATTCTATGTAGCACTGAAAAGAAATGGTAGGTGATGATGAATATATTGCGATCTAGGAGATCAGCTCGTTCATGTCATCATGATCTAGTTAGTGACCCGATGTGTATAAAATATTTAACTACAGCCAGATATTAAATTATCACAAAGAATATTATGGTCACCTCAAAATTCTCAAAGATATTGGTAGCAGTAGATGGCTCACAATCGTCAATGGATGCAGTAGATTATGCTATTTCAATTACAAAAAAAGCTAGTGCTTTTCTGATTGCTTTACATGTTATGTATTCTCCAGCAGGTTATGCATACTCAGATAACATGCTAGGTTTTGTTACACCAAGCTCTATAGAAGATTTATTAGAAAAGTGTAAACAAGAATTTCAACCGTGGTTCGACAAAATCAAAGAAAAAGCTTACAACAATAACAAAATACAGTTAAAGACAGATCTTATTCTCACTCCTACATCTATAGTAGGAGCTATAATACAGTATGCTGAAGATGAAAAAGTTGATCTCGTTGTAATAGGCTCGAGAGGAAGGTCTGGAATTAAGAAGATGTTACTTGGAAGCGTTGCTGCTGGAGTTGTGACTTATGCTGATTGTGCTGTAATTGTAGTGAAGTGATATATGCATATAGTCTAACCCACTCAGCAGCCTCCTCTGACTATTACTACATAAAATGGTTGATAGAAATGAAGCAGCTACAATAATGATCTTTGTAACAGTTGCAGCTATGATTGGTACCATTTACTGGATTTATAAGCCAATATATTGGAGTGATGAAAACCCTAAATATATTCGCATCATCTGCTATGGTACTTGCAGCACTATTGACTTATGCCCTATATCATAATACAAATATCAATGAAAAAATACTCTATGCCTCTACAGTAGTATTTGTGTCTGCAACTGCATTTGGACCAATACCTGCATTTCTATCAGAAAGATTTCCAACTGAAATAAGAAATACTGCTTCGGGTTTTGCTTACACCGG
>JAFAQB010000021.1 GCA_019246625.1 Nitrososphaeraceae archaeon | reverse complement strand
CCAGCCAATGTTACATAGCTAGGGCTATTGAAGCAACGAGTGCTAGCGCCAATGCTCTACGAATTGGGATGTAAGAAGCAGTTACTTATCAATATCAGACATAATACGTGACATACAAAAATACTATACTACTCTATCAAGGATAACGTGTGCAAGATCCAGTTTACAGCAATCATTCTTTTATTCTCATTACCACTATACGCATAAATTCTTGTATATGATTTATACAACTATGGAATCAGTGAAGCTCCAATTAGAGTTAAGACCCGAGGCAATTACAATAATGTCAAGTCCCTGGGAAGGCGTGCTAGCTTCTAAAACTTTTGAAGGTCATGAATGTTATATAAAGCTCCTTGATTTTATTAGGCAAGCATATCCAGATGAGAAATCCATTTCTGCAACCATTATTATCAAATAATTTTGCAAATGTTATGTAAGGAGATGCCTTCAAGCATATATATTGAATAATAATAGTAAATCAGTGTATGAATGCGTTTGATAAACACAAAAAAGGCTTCACCGGCTGGTGTGAGGATTGTAATGAAGTATTTGATATGGCATGGAGTGCTGATATGCACAGAGATCAGAAAGGACATAAAATAAAGACTACCGAGTTTTGGATTACAGGTAGAAAATAAAATAATATAATATAAAAAATATAAAAAAAGAACAAATATAATTAAATAAATATTGAGTTTTTTTAAATACGTTAGCCTTTTCTTATCCCACTAAAGGATACATTAAGGATCATCTTCCTTATGATAGTGATAATCTCATACATCGCAATTCGAATATCCGCGGCGGTGTATCCAAGCATTCTTATTAACAGGCCAGAATCACCGGGCAGAATGGTTGCTCCTCCAGAGATATGAGCAAATACTTGTAGTTTAGAATTTATTTCGCTATTTAAGTCTGATACATACTTTGTCTTTGTGAGTATATACATGTTTCCTACGACATCAAAATCTCCGAGTATACCTAGAAGCTTTAAGTTGTTTTTCTTAGGTTCCAGTATAGCAATGTCTATGAATCTTAACTTGTTGTTTTGATTCCTTCCCAGAGACTTCATGTAACATATATCATACTCAAATGATTCTCTGCTTGCAACTCTCCCTGGAACAATGATCTCTGAATACACCATAGTTGCATTCTCATGAATCTTCAAATCAACTTTCTGATAAAAACGTGAATCTCGATAGGGAATTATTTGATCAGGGACAAATTCAAAGTAACAGCCATCGTCAACATCAACATTTACCATTTGTGTTGCATAATTTTTTTCCATCCTGTAAATCCTCGTTGCGCCTTGTGTTGTCAAATGCGCATATGCTTTATTTTTTAATGTAATATCCATCCTGTACCGATCCCCCTGCAGTATTCCACCTGAGGGAGATATTATATACATATAAGCCATAGAAGGCAATGATTCTTCCAGATATAATGCCCTTTGAGTATAAAGGGGAACCTTTGAATATTGCTCTTTAACAACAGTCTTACCTCCATTTTCATTTCCCTCTAACCTTAATACAAGGGCACCGATCTTTCCTGCTTTTCCTACCTCAAGTTGTTTTAACTCAGACCCGTAATCTAGTATCTCGGGAGGAATATCATTTGGAATATAAAATTCTAAATCGCTCTCATGCATGCTAAAATCTATCTATCTATCTCTCTATCTCTCTATCTATCTTTTTGAGAGCCTTGGAGCAGACTCAAAAAGGACGTCTCTTATGAGATGGTCTGTTACCTCTTTTACTCCTTGACCTGTTCTGGAATTTACAAAGACATATGGTTTGCTTCCTCTTACCGTTTTAGCATCTCTTTCCATTGTGCTCAGATCTGCGCCAACATATGGAGCAAGATCAATTTTATTTATCACCAAAAGATCACAGCTTTCTATACCTAAGCCTCTCTTTCTTGGATACTTGTCACCACCCGAGACGTCTATAATGTATATAAAGTAGTCTGCCAATGCAGGGCTGAAAGTAGTAGTGATATTATCACCTCCACTCTCAATTATAATTAAGTCAAGATCATTGTACTTTGATTCCATCTCTTCTACTACAGATATATTCATCGACGGGTCCTCACGTACGGCCGTATGAGGACATCCGCCTGTTGCCAGCCCGATTACCAAGTCTTCTGGTATCAGGCCTCTTTCCGCCGCCAAGTTTTTTCTCATCCTATCTGCATCTTCCCTAGACACGACATCATTTGAAATTATACCTGCTCTGTATCCCTTTGAAGATAAGATTGGGACAACCTGCTCTATTAGCATGGTCTTACCTGAACCAACTGGCCCACCTATCCCTACTCTAGGGATTCGTCTGGAATTCATAGCAAATACATCCCAAATTAAGTAATAAACATTTTTGAGGCCATCCTTTCATGTGCAATTTGAATAATATCAATGTCGGGCACAAACTGCCACATGCTTGTTAGTCGCCTATCAATATTGTTCTTGACAGTCTTGAGCATGCTGGGCTTTAATTCGTGGATAATTCTTTGACCCTCAAGGTGTTGTACCATGCCTAATCTTAATGCAGCTCCTACAAGACTTACTGATAGCGAGTAAAGCATCATTAGACCAGCCTTTGTCTTTGGAATGTTTAAAGTACTGCTAACAACAGCTAATGCCACAGGATATACACCAGAGGCATCTTTGGTCTTTGTTGCTTCATGATATTTATTCAGTATTTCATTATCGGTTATAAAAGAGCTTACGCATCGCAGAAGTTGTGTTCCAGATCTTGTCATTGCTTCCCTTGTTTCCCGAACGAGTTTCATTGAAAATAGGATCTGATCCACTTCGAGTAGTTTTTGTAAATCTGACCTTTGTGCATATCCATAGGAGTTGCCAAGAGCAGTGCAATCTGCTGGTCCTATTTGGTATTCGATATATACTCTAATAAGATCGCGCAACTCATTAGCATCTCGAAGCTTTTTTTTGCTGTAAAATAACGCTTCAAGACCGCTTGACATTGTATACATACCAGTAGGAAAGAAGGAATCGCAAAGCTGCATAATACTTATCTCTTCTGCACTTATTTTTTTATCAATGCTCATGTATCTCTGTGCCCTCTTCAGGTTCAAAAACCATCTTTGTCTTTTTGATTTCTAAATGCTCATTTAGATGGCCAAAAAGCTTCCTGAACATGTCCAATTCAGTATCTGCCTGAATTGGAAAGTAGATCTTGTTTCCTTCTAGTTTTATGGGCCGATGCAGATTTCCTATAGTATGACCTACCCTGGCAGGTACTTCAATAATATCATCTTGATGAATATTATTCTTGATTTCAATCATTGCTAGATTTTCTGGTTCTAGCTCTATAACTATCATTTTATGTGGTTCAAACAAGAGTATGTCACCATGCCTAAGGTGTGAACCACTTGGAAGTGTCAATGCAACATCCGTCCCTTTATCGGAAGTCTTCCTCATCCTTACTCGTCGCGACTCCAATCTGGTAATTGTTACTGTTTCAGCAAGTTTTTCCCTGCAAAGCTCCTCATACTTTTCCCTAAGCTTATGATCTTGTCCTATATTTCCAACTGTCCTATCTATTGTGATCAATTTGTCTTTACCTTTTCTTCTCCTATTCTTCTTTTCTTCATCATCCGTATTTCATGTTCCCTTTTTACGGCTTGAATCATATTGGACAATCTTTCTGTATAGTCGACATTTCCATAATGGTCATAAGCAGCACTCTCAACCTTTGCAAAAATAATACCATTATCTGCAATTCTTACTTTTGCCCCTATCTCAAATTTTTCTATAATAGCGCACATAGTAACCTTATGGTCAGGATAATCTAAATTAAGGTGCGATGCAGGATCAATCAAGCCTGACAGTGATTCAATTCTGCCGCCTTTGATGACTGCATGTCTTATTTTTGTAGGATCGATTACGTTGAAGTTTTGATCTATATTGGATTCTTCAACGCAGTGTCGTATTACCAATTTCATAGTCACCTCTTTGTTTCTGACACTGCCTGCAGACTCAGATCCTCTGCTGCCAAGTTCCTGTCTATTCTCAGAACAGATTTAGCTATTTCCCCCGCAGCTTGTAGAGCCATTGTCTTAACCAACAGGGGGTCGAGTACACCTTTTTTCCACATATCTACGGTCTCACCAGTATCAATATCGATACCAAAATCATCAGAAGAGGCCTTTGCAGCCATAACCTTCTCAAGTCCATTAAAGCCGGCGTTTGTAAGAATCTGGCGCATAATGCTCTCAAGAGCCGCGGTAACAACTTCAAGACCTACCTGCTCTAGGCCCTTTAGTCTGAGGCTTTTTACTTTTTCTATGAGGTGCAACTCTGCGGCTCCTCCACCTGCCACTACACCATTATTCAATGCAGCTTCTGCTGCATTTACACCATCAATAGCAGCTCGCCACCGCTCAAGTGATGTCTCTTTAGTTGTACCGGATACAATCATTGTAACAATATTTCTTCCCGAACCATTCTCTAAGTAAATTACCCCGTTATTCTCATCCTCATAAATGCGATCTGCTCTACCTAAGATGCCGGGTTTTTTTAGATCGTCTATCATTCTTATAGGCTTGGCGCCAGTATAACGTGACAAATATTCTATCTCCTCAGTCGATATACGAACAGCAAATACTTTGCGGGATACGAAAAAATTTTCCACAAATTCATCTACTTCCGGAGACGCGATTAGAATAGTGTTCGCGCCCGTTGCTAGAATCTCATCTACTATTTCTTTTGACTTGGTCACCCTGTCATTTTCCATGTGAAGTATTTCTTCATACTTGCTGTTCTCCTTCAACCAAGATTCTTTTACAGGTTTGAGATCTAGTTTGGCAATCATTACCCTTGCGTCTTTTATCTCCAAAGGCATTTCTGGATCCATTCTTTTTCTTTCTAGGATAATCCCGTTAACTACTCGATCGTCCATGTTAGTCCTTCGAATAACCATTATTGACTTGTCAAAATCAAAAGATTCATTATACAATGCATTCTTTCCTACAGATCTTAATGCCAAGATAACTAGCGGAGATAGCTTTTGTCCATCCATCTTCGATGATAAAGATGTCTGTACTATTTGTTCTAGCGCGATATCATTTAAAGAGATCTTTTTTGCTTCTCTAACTAATATTTGACAGGAATGTTTAACTCCACTCTCTATTCCTTCCACAACTTTAGTTGGATGAACGCCCAGCTCCTTTACCAGCCTTTTACCCTCCTTTATCATTTCCGCTGCCATCACCACAGCGGTTGTTGTTCCGTCACCAACTAATTGCTCTTGTCTCTCGGCTATCTCGACAATCATCCTTGCAACAGGATGTATTGCCTTTAAAGAAAGCAAAATCGTTACACCATCATTTGAAACGTGTCTGTTCATAGCCTGATCTATTAAGAGCTTGTCCAATCCTTTGGGACCCAGAGTTGTTCTTACAGTATCTGCTACAGCCATAACAGCATTAGAATTTGACTCTAGTGCATTGAATTCTACGTTCTCTGCCATAGGTCGCCAAACGCCGTAATTGGGATTTGACATCAGATATCTCTATGATTTGCAGATAAAAATAAAGGTATATGTGTAGTGTATGTGCCTTGAGTCTTGTAAAGAAGAAGACTGCCAGCTGTTGTTGTCCTTGCTGACTCTACTGTTAAATTTTATCTTATGCCATAAAGTATCTTTGCGCCAAGGCAAGCTCCTTCGCTGGATCCACAGTTGCAATTTTACCATCCAGTTTGACTTCATACGTCTCTGGGTCTATTGATATTTGAGGAGTTTTGTCATTCCACATCATATCCGACTTGCCAACAGTTCTACAATTCTGCACTGGCAAGACTACTTTCTCAAGCCCAAGTTTCTCTGGAACCCCTAATTTCATTGCTGCCTTTGATGTAAATGTGAAACACGTCCTCTTTACGGCCTTTCCCATTGCTCCAAACATCGGTCTGTAGAATACAGGTTCAGGTGTAGGAAGTGATGCATTTGGATCACCCATAATTGACCATGCAATGAACCCTCCTTTGAATACCATCTTGGGTTTGGCTGGAAAGAAGCCTGTTGGATACATTACAATATCTGCATATTTACCAACTTCCAGGGAACCTAGATAATCTGATACACCATGCGTTATTGCAGGATTTATCGTTGTCTTTGCGATGTATCTTTTTGCTCTGAAATTATCATTATCTTTTGTTGTGCCTTCGCTGCTGCTTCGTCCGGTTCTGTGTTCCCTTTCCTCTTGCTCCCCTTTGTCTTCTTCCAATCTACCCCTCATCTTCTTCATCTTGTCTGCAGTCTGCCATGCACGAATCACTACCTCTCCTATCCTTCCCATTGCTTGGCTGTCAGATGAGTACATACTCAATACACCCTCGTCATGCAAAACGTCCTCTGCAGCTATCGTTTCAGCTCTTATCCTAGATTCTGCAAATGCAACGTCTTCGGAAACCGCAGGATTAAGATGGTGACAGAACATCAACATGTCCAGATGTTCGTCTATCGTATTCACTGTATAGGGTCGAGTTGGATTTGTTGAGGATGGAAGGGCAAATTGTTCTCCTGCAATTTTCATGATGTCAGGAGCATGACCTCCTCCAGCGCCTTCTGTATGGTAGCTGTGTACTGTCCTACCATCAATGGCGTTTATAGTATCCTCAACATATGCACATTCATTGATAGAATCTGTATGGATAGCAACCTGTGTATCGGTAGCATCTGCTGCTCTCAAAGAAGCGTCTAAAACTGCCGCAGTTGTTCCCCAGTCTTCGTGATCCTTCAACCCACATGCTCCAGCTTCGATTTGCTCCATTTGTGTTGCTAGTGAAGGATGAGAATCATTACCTTTTCCCAAGAATCCCCAGTTCATGGGTAGGTCCTCAACACTTTCCATCATTCTGCTAATGTTAAAGACCCCCGGTGTGCAAGTTGTTGCATTGGTACCATCAGCTGGACCAGTTCCTCCTCCTATCATGTTGCAAATGCCCGCGCTAATCGCGTCTACGTATTGTTGTGGAGATATCATGTGTATGTGTGTATCAAAATGCCCAGCTGTACATATTGTATGCTCACCAGCAGTAGCCTCAGTACAGGCCGAAATCACCAGGTTAGAAGGTACCTTATCCATTGTATATGGATTGCCTGCACTACCAATTCCGGCAATCTTCCCGTCCTTTATACCGATATCACCCTTGACTATTCCTAGTACCGGATCGAGAACAACAGCATTTGTGATCACATAATCAAGGGCTCCATTTGAATTTGTAACACCGGGCGTTTGTGCTAATCCATCCCTTATTGTCTTTCCTCCACCAAAAACAACTTCATCTCCAGGATGTATAAGGTCCCTCTCTACTTCTATCATTAGGTCCGTATCCGCTAGTCTAATTTTATCTCCAACCGTTGCTCCAAACAAATCGGTGTATTGTTTCCGTGTTAGTTTAAGAACCATTTCTATTCTCCTCCTTTTTCCTATGCTCCCTTGTAGCCAAGTCTCCTGGCCTTTTCAATCGCAGCGGTTTTTATTGTTTTATTATTCATACTGCCCATTGTCAAGGCATTGAATCCAAAGCAAACACGCTTACCTCCCAATTCGCACAATTCCACTTCTTTTGAGTCACCTGGTTCGAATCTTACCGAGGTTCCAGCTGGTATATTCAGTCTATACCCGAACGCTTTTTCCCTTGGGAAGTCTAGTGCTCTGTTTACCTCAAAGAAGTGGGTATGAGAACCAATTTGGCAAGGTCTATCGCCCGTATTTTGCACAGTAATTCTGACTGTCTTTCTATTGGGATTACATATTACTGGTTCTGATGATAGTATATATTCTCCAGGTATCATTGTTTTAACAACCTCCATTCTAGGCTGCTTGTGTGATAGTTTTTTTTTGGTGTTGTTTTTGTTTTTCTAGATCCTACCATTGCTTCTCGCCTATCTATTGTACCGGATCATGCACCGTCACCAATTTGGTGCCATCAGGAAAAGTTGCCTCGACTTGGATTGTATGTATTAATTCAGATACACCTGGCATAACGTCAGTTTTCTTCAAAACTCCTCTTGCCGATTTCATAAGGTCGGCTACATTCTTTCCTTCTCGAGCACCCTCTACAACATAATTGGCAATATAAGCAACAGTTTCGGGATAATTCAATTTTACTCCCTTTTGCTTTCGACCTTCAGCTATCTGCGCAGCAGTCCAGATCATCATTTTATCGATCTCTCGCGGAGCTAACATCATCTTTCCATAAACCTCAAAGTATAGTAAACAGCTGAATTATTTTAGATTTCAAAATAGTAAATTATATATAAAAGTAAATTTGGCAGGTTCTTTGATACAGAGTACAAGACTATAAAGTAGCCGACGTCGACTGAACCTCAACCGTAATTTGCCGAGACCTTAACTGGGAGAGCAATGCTCAACCAATAATACATTTCCTCAAATGTTCCATTTTTATTCGCTGGAAGCACATAATTGTATGTTTTGCTTGTGGTGGCGGTAGTCCTGACTGTGAGAAAATTTTTTGTTATCATAGTCCCAAGCATATTTCTTACAATAGTCTCTGCTCCCTTTCGAATAACGATTTCTTGTATGTCTGAATAAGAGATAAAGAAATTTGTTGGGTCGTTTTCTAAAATATCTAATGGGTTGATTAAGGCCTGCTTTCTTATATCAGACGCTTTCAATTTATTTGAAAAGATCATATAAGGAAATGGTGCCATTCCTGCCACATATCCAAGGTCCAAAAATTTTCGGAAAAATCTTTTCTTGCTGACTATTATCCTAGATGTCGTAAAATCAAGAAAAAAGAAGTTCTTGCCCCAACCTCCTTTATCCTCAGAACTTAGCCGAAGAATGACTTCTTCTGTATTATTTTTTTTGCACCAACTAGTAAAAGCTTGGATCTTTTGTGAGTCAGACTTGTTAGATAATTGATCCTCTGCAAACTTTAGGAACTGCTCAAACTCAGTTGGTTTCATATGACATACATACGAGATCCTAATATGATTATATAGTTTAGTTTATAGTTTATATGTAAAGATATACTGTTTTAAACAGTTAAAGAAAAGAAAAGAAAAGGACGAGTTTATGGATGTCTACCTCCTTCTAATTAAGGCCTCGACCAACCAATTCCTGCTGGAATATGCGTAAAGCCTGAGATTCCTAGTAGAAATACCCATGCTGTAAACACGAATGGCCCTGTTAGTGCAGGCAGCCCCCACATTCCAAAAAATCTTTGCAAGGCCGGCATTACTATAACAGAGCAAGCCACTGTGGCTAGAAGCGCCATCATAAAAGATTGTGGCGTTAGAGGAAGAAAACTCGTCAGAGCTATCATGACTAGTACTTGGTTAAAGCCGTGCAATCCAATCCTTACTTCTGCTGTTGGCAATTTTGTAAGGATCGCCAGAGCTGCTCCAACTGCAGATCCTATCAGCGCCATTAGGCCGCCAAGATACAAATGCGATAGCTCATTCCACCCAGCTGTATATGCATTTGTAAACCAGGGCCTAGCCTGTCCAACAATTAGTGGTGCAAGCTCAAATGATAATGTGAGGCCAACTACCCAAAAAACACCGGTCTTCCAGTTTTCAACGAATGTAACCTGAGACACGCCTTTTAGCGTGGCTATTATGAATTCTTTTGCAGTCCATTTGAAATTTTCCACTTGGGCTGGATTGGCGCTTCCTGTAATCAACTCTTCTTTTGGTGGCGGTGGCGGAGCAGGCCAAATATCATGTCCAAACCGTCTGCTAGCATACATTATAGCCCAGGTTGTGAAGATAAAAGATGACGTAAAGCCTGGGATAGCCCATGGGTTCTTTCCTTGTACAAATAGATCACCCATCAGGTGGGAGAATGCCATCCAGCTTACTGCGGTAACGGCAGCACCAAAAACCGATATGAAGAAGGTGGCTTTGTTTGCCTTTACAAAGGGACCAGACCAGAACGCCATGCCAGTCAAAATGGAGTTATATCCAAATAATCCAAATGTGACTAGTCCATAAGGAGCACCAAATAAAATGGCCATTCCAGCCCCTATTAGCCCAGAAAGGACCATCATTGCTCCAGCCTTTCTTGATGCCAACAACACACCTGCTAATATCAGAATTCCGGTGATTGGAGAACTGAACAATGGGACTTCTGAAATGCCATTAAATAGAGTAAAGAAGAAATCTAATGCAGGATTTCCAGTAGAAAAATTTGCCGGTCCCACCATCAAATTTCATTTTAATAAGGTATTCTTTAACGATTTGTAAGATATGCTGATTTATTAATAGAGGTTTCCTATGCCCTATCTGATTTTCTAGTATTTGCCAAAACGATCTTTTATATCTGTTGGATTGTTAAAATATCTATAATCTACGATTCCACAATAATCACAACAATAATGGTGGACGGAATCGATGAACTAATACTGTCTACATTAAGCACAAATTCTAGACAAGAAACAACAGAGCTCATGGACTTTCTTAGAGGTTACGGCTACAAATTAACTGATGAAGAAATTAAGTCAAGAATCAGCAAGTTAGAACAAGACAACGTCATTACAGGATATACTTTATCCGTTGATACTGAAAAAATCAGCCGGCGCCAGGCGCGCGTTTTATTTCTAACATTCAGAACATCACAACATCTCTCAAGTAGACTGAGAAGCTTGAAGAAATACTTTACTGATGCACCTTTTGCTCTGTTCTCAGGTCGTACTAGAGGCGGCTACGACTGGATAAGTGTTCAATCTTTTCTAACGCAAGAAATGGCTGATGAGGAAAGTGATATTTTTAGAAACTTGTTTGGAGACATCATTCAATCATACCAGGTATACGACATTACTCCTATGAAAGGATCGTCAATTCCTGCTCTTCTCCATACAAGCCAAGAATACAAGAAATTCTTAAACGAGTGGTCGCCATCTTCTTCCTGAAGTGCATAATGATGTTAATAATTGTTATCTTTTAGTTGACCTAATACAAGTATTCTTAAAACGTATAGTTTCATCAATCATCGAATGGATTCTCAACCTCAGAGCCATAAGAAAGTTAGTAATTTCTGCTCTTTGCTCTGGTTCTATACTACTGTGGACCTCGTCTATTAAATTATCCACTCTGGCTAAAGCAACCTTCAGAGCCAGGGATGTCTTCTTGGTAACGCGAACGACCTGGACAGATTTTGAGATACTCTTGCATTGACTAAGCTCATCTCCAAATACACCTTCTTCTCTGAGAATTGACTTTACCTCTCTTATCTGTCTAACCGTTAGGTTGTTGTTAATAACTTGGCTTATTATTTCAGATTGTCTTTCTGAAGGTATGTTTGAAAGTTCAAGTGCCTGGCTAACCTTAAGTCGATCCGTGAGGATTTGCTGTTTAATATCATCAGGTAGCTTTAAAAGCTGTATCCTGTGCGAGATGTATTCCTCACTCTTTCCCAGTTTCCTTGCAAGCTCACTTACCCCTCCCCATCCAAAGTCAATGACATACCTTCTAAACGCCTCAGCCTCTTCAATTGGATCCATGGATTTGCGCTGAATATTTTCAGTTAGCTGTATTTCATATGCCTGTTTATCCGACATTTCACGAAGTTTACAAGGTATGAAACGCCATCTCAATGATCTGCAAGCCTTGAACCTCCTATGGCCTGCTACGATTTCAAAGCCATGAACAAGCGGTCGTATCAATATTGGTTGAAGTAAACCGTGTTCCCTAATACTGCAAATAAGAGTCTCATCCTCAGAAGCCATCTTCTGAAATCTATCTCTTATAGCAAACTGAGATGGACGGATCATCTTCATTTCGATTTGCTCGACTATGCTCGTGTCGACAAACTCCATGAGAACCAGTTAATTTCTATGTGAAGGTGAAGTACTTATAATTTGCTATCTATATATCCATGTCAATATTCCATAAACCGCACGTACGGATTTGTTAATACTGTCCGATTTATATATTCCCATCTGGTACTTTGGTTTTTTATCTTTTAGATGATGCATTATTATCAATCATAACTATTTTTGAGTAAAACGATTTGTTGAACCCAAGTAATCAAATAATCGAAACATCCCATTATTCAGGCTGAATCTACAAGAAAGCGTAGAGCCAATTAAAATAACAAATCCTGAGAACCGCAAGACTCCAGTACTCTTAGTTTTAAAACCCAATTTGTATCAAATTCCACAACTATTGTCCCACTGTAATTACTATTACCACCTATGGTCATAAAAATTGTTATCATATTAATCTTACGAATATTACTATCAACAACAGCTTACAGATACAGCCAAGATCTCAGTTTCTGTGCTCTATGAGGGCAGCATAAATAAATGGTAGCAAAACAGTTGCTTCGCCGTGAATTGTTGCATGTCGAGCTTTAGTTGTGACCTTGCTCCAGGAAATTGCTTCTTCAACTGGGGCACCGCTCAAACTTCCATCCCATTCTGAAGCAGTTGTAATATATACTGCATAATCCAAGCCACCTCTAAACTGGTTCCACCATAGCGTATGGTGTTTTGATATGCCACCACCAACCATGAATGCAGCTGATTTCTTTGCTTCGTATATCAGATCAGATAATTTAGTTTCGTCCATTAGTATATCAATTTTGAAATCTTTGTGCTGTTGATGAAAAAACCAAATCTGACTTCCAACGGCACCATCTACGATACCAGGAACAATAATTGGAATTTTATTTTTATGTGCCCAATACAGAAATGATGACTCATCAAGGGTACTGCCAATATAATCTACGATTTCATATGTTGCAATATCTCGTTTCCCATGTTTGTAATACAAGTCTTTTAGGCAGGCCTGCACTTTATCTTCGATCAGTGGCCCGTAGTTATTCATTGGGATAAGTACATTACCCAGACGGTGGATGTTTTTCTTGAATAGTGAATAATCATTCATTCTGAATTCACCTGCATAATAGTTATCATATGTCCTAGCAATATCATGATCAAGAGCGCCACAGGTAGTAATTATGCAATCGAACATTTTGCTTTTTATCATATCACGGATAATCCCTCGAACACCAGTAGATATCAGTGCTCCAACAAAAGACAGGAACTTTGTACATTGGACTTCCTTTTGCATGCTTTGCAAGATCTCTACACTGTTAGAAAGGTTTCTTGATTCAAAGCCGCCGGACTGCCCCATCGTGTGAAAGATTGAATTAATATTATTATTGGACTTTATGGAATAATCCTTTACCGGGTTGCTTACTAGTCTGACTTTATATTTGTTTTTTCTAGGCTTGATAGTCATGAATGCAGATTGCTAGCATAGTATAAAATATCTTCTTGGAAAAGCGAAGCATCCGAAAGAAATAATGCTCGAGAATATTCTTTGATGCTGTAAGAAGTCGACTTCAAAATACAGTTATACAGAATTGATCAGTTATAGCCAGCCAGACATCTCATTATCATCGTAATATGAAGGATAGAATACATCATTATATACTTCCTTACTTTTCTAACTCTCGTATTTCGATGGCTGCAAAGATTTCAAGGATAGGAGGAAAAACTACAACGGTGACATCTACTTCGGTTCTATCGAAAAATAATATTGATGACAGCATTTGACATGACATTTGACAGAAAAATAGAGACAGCTTCAGAAGGGTTGACTCCATATTATTGCAAGCGTTTCTATAAAATACCATTAGTAGAAAATTTTGTAACTTTAGCCAAATACATCCTATCAATGAGGTCAGAAATCAACCCATCAGACAACTAGAAAAAATATCTGGAGTTTCAATTTGTTTTGGCAGAACTCTATTTACAGATATAACCAGAGAACAAATTTTAAACTTCCTTGATGCCTGTCGTAAGCCAGAATCTTCAGATCCGTTGCACAAATGGATTGGAACATATAATATATACAGGATGCACCTGATACGTTTTTTCAAATGGTTGTATTATACTGATATAGAGCCACAGAAAAGGCCAAAACCACCAGTCATTGAAAATATTCCAAAGCTAAAACGAAAGGAGGTTTCAGTCTACAAGCCTAGCGATTTGTGGACAAGTGAAGATGACGTTCTATTCTTGCGCTACTGTCCATCTAAGAGAATAAGATGCTATCATGCAGTATCCAGGGATACAAGTTGTAGGCCACACGAAATATTGAAGTTAACGGCAGGAATCACGTTTTCTGCACCATAAGCATCACTATTAAAATTCGAAACTTGACAACACATCATATAGTATATCAAGGTAATTTCATTTCCATTGTAATGAACCACTTTGGATTTTGGAACCATATATTCATGGGGTAAAATATAAAGAGAATATAGCCATTATTCATGTCAGCCAAAAAATAATAATAATAATATCTATTCATAACATATCATACTATATTATAGATCCTCTCTATTATTCAGATCTCAAAAGCACTTAAAAGATCTAGTATATTTAGGCTTATTACGTCGCATACCTCTGTCTGCAATAGCAAAAAAAGGTAAATGAAACTGTAGGATCGTTTGATTCTCTATTTCTTATGCTATCCTACTTATTTGCTCCAGCAGCACCTTGTTCGTATTCACTACCAGCATCAGCTGCACCAGATGTTCCTTTTGTCATGCCACTTCTTCTAGCTTTTTCTTTAGCATCTTCTCCACTTGTGCTCTGTTTTCCTGGTTCTACAATCTTTATCTCACTTGGATCTCTTCGAACAGCAGTGGGTTCGTGCTGTTTTATTTTAGCTGGAGACATTGGTTCTTTTTCATCGTATTCTTTAGTGGGATCCTTTGTTCTTTTAGACTCTGTACCTGCAAAGCCTTCTTCATATTTTCTGCCCTGTCCACCAGTAGAAGAAGATGGACTACCACCACCGCCAACGCTTTCATTAGTAGTACTTGCTACTTTGTCTTTAGCACTAGTCATTTTTTCTTTAGTAGTAGAAGCGCCTTCCTTAGTAGTACTTGCTACTTTGTCTTTAGCACCTTTTAATTTTTCTTTAACTTTATCTGTTATTTTACTCATTGTGCTACTATGTTACTATGGTGCAATCTATTAATGCGTGTATCAAAGATTATTCTATAATAATTATCTAGATTTACATATGCCAAAATATACCTGAAGTGTGATTGACATTGTCACGTAAGAGTAAAATAATCAGACCTGATTTAGAGACAGGCCGGAACGGGCATCTACAGAGAAGATTAAGAAGAGGGTGCGAAACTTCTGATCTCAAACAATGTTCAGCATTATATCAAGCCTGGTAATAATAATGCGATATGAGATAATGTAGAAGTTTTTTCAAACAGTATTAGATCAAGATGTAGAGAATATTAAAATGGAACTCCGAATATCTAGATAGTTACGTTCACTCTAGTTCGTTATTAATAATAAAAAGCATGGAGTGGTTATCTTACTTCTTCCAAGTTCTTTGAGATGCGTAGTGAGAATAAATTTCCGTGCAGCATTCCTTAGCAGTAGTTAAATTTCTTATAGTACTAAATGAGTTTAGGCAGTAAAAAAGGATAAAGATAAAGATATAAATTCTGGCGGCGAAGCAAGCGCTAATTATATGATTAGAAAAGGAGCTGAAGTAGGAAGGAGCGATACAGAAGGAGTAGGAGGATCAACAGCTAATAAGACAACAAGTAGTCAAGAAAGTGATACTACTCAGAAAGAAAAGGTAATATCTACATCATCATCAGCATCCTCGTCACCTCGACAGGATCAGCCGCCATCAGAATCAATATCAACAACAGCGACGATATCAACTAGTGAAGTACCACAGTACCACGAGTATCAGCTACAACAGCATGATAGAGAGCAGCAACAATCTATTAACAGAGCATTAGATCAGACCAGAGAATATTCGAAAATCTATTGATGAAGCAAGAAGAGAGATTCCTCGTTATACACAGGCTGCTAATGAATATCAAGAGCAAAGTACTCAAGCTGCAAGAGAAATTGCAGACAACTATATAGAATCACAAAAAGAGATTATCAATTCTCTTCAATCAGCATGGATGCCGCATATAGAGAAAGCAAACATAATATTTACCTCAAACTGGATGTCTCCAAGATATTTGACAGAAATATATGCAAACATGGTTAGCAGCTTTGCTGACAATATGATCGCTGCAACTAGATTAGTAAATAACATGATGTTTGCAAACATGGATGCATACAAGACTTCGATGCAACAAGCAAAAGATAATGCAAGGGAATTATCTAGAATATGAGTTAGTACCGCAAAGACATTTTAGCAGACATCAAGAGATACTACTAGAAT
Organism: Nitrososphaeraceae archaeon; assembly: GCA_019246625.1. Taxonomy (GTDB): domain Archaea; phylum Thermoproteota; class Nitrososphaeria; order Nitrososphaerales; family Nitrososphaeraceae; genus Nitrososphaera_A. The sequence goes on along the minus strand of JAFAQB010000021.1, from coordinate 4,572 downwards.
AGGTAATGACGATAATACGAGTACTACTTCCAGGATTTATGTTGAAAGAGAACAGGAAGGACTAGATCAAAGGCGCATTTAAGAACAATTTATGAAATAATATATTTGCTCCTTCCTTTATTTTTATTATGCAAGAAAGGCAAATAGACTATAGATTCCTCGAAAATAAATGTAAATAGAACGTTCTTTTGTATCTTAAGAAGTATGTTCATTAATTTCTATCTCTCTATTATCTTCACCTTCATTCTCTTTCTAAACATGTTCAGAATTATTCTCATTATCCTCTTTTTAAGACTCAATGCTTATCATAATATTATTGACGGAATCAGAATTAAAAGATGATTACAATTTTTCCTTATAATGTTCTACAAATGATAGTAGATGTAGCGTCAGCGCGATTGATACCCTAGATGCAGCGTTTAAAAATAATTATAATGCATTCTAGATATGCGTATAGATATGATCAGTTAGGAAAAATCATTTTTCTTTAAAATCTTTTGTTCTTCAAAATGGATATGGCAATATTCGCAATTCTCATCTAGATCCAAAACTTGCCCTTTGGTATTTACGTGGTTTTCAAGATGAGTTTTTGCTTGGTCGATATCTCGTTTAATCTGCTGTTTAGCAGCTTCCTTTATTGAGAGAACCTCCATATTAGAATAACCGCTATTCAACTTATTCTTGCATTAGAAGGTATTAAAAGATTCATTCCCTTCCTTGTAGAAAAACCCTAACTAATATAAGACAAAACCTTACGAACCCTGCATTACTGTTTTAGAACAAATCTGTTCATATAATTATGTATATTTTTTATTAACTTTAGAGGTTAATTATGTGTATATAATATGAACAACAGTACTGATGACAGTGCAACAGAAACAAATTCTAAAGTATCCTCAGATGATAACCGTGAAGAAGAACAAACTACACTTCCAACTGAATCATCTCGAGATGATGATATTCCTGACAAAAAGAAAGTTATTGTTGTTACACCAACATCAACAAATATTGAAGAGAAAACTACTACTGCTACTACCACTACCAATGCTACTCAGCAACCATCATCATCAGATGAAGAACAACAACAATCATCAGTTCCTGCTAAAGCAAAAGAAACGGGACAAACACTCAAAGAGAAGGTCAAGTCTGCTGGCATGAAGACGATAACAAAAACAGAAGAGAAAACAAAGCGACTTAAAGATAAATCTGAACAAACTGCAGGTATTAGTTCAGAAAAAAATGCACACGATATTCAGGCTCTTGATAGTACACGTTTAGAAAGGCTTGCTACGGTATTTGAAGATACAATGAGTAAAATAGATGAGGAGCCTAATTACGAGGAGCAGGAAAAGCAATTAAAAGGTTACAAAAAGCTCTTAGAAGAACAGATTAATGTAATTGATTCAAGGCTAAAGATGGCCAAGCGACTCAAAAAAAGGTAGTGGATGATAAAGATAGATATCAAATAGGTTATCATAATATCGTATAGGTAAAAGTTAAACCTGATAGTATTTATTAAGTTAAATGGAGTCTATTTACTCCTCTTATTATTATCGACCTTTCGATCTCTTGTTCTCCCTTTTTGTCATAGCACTATCTACATCATCATCTATAGTATTTGTTTTTTGTTTTTTAGTGTGAATTTCAGCAGAAGGAATCTCTGTATAACCGGATTTAGTAGTAGCAGATGATTGTGGTGATGATTCTTCAGATGTTATCTGCTCAGCAGGCGACTCTTTCTTTTCGACTGCATTTCTTAGAGGTCTTGTCCTTAACCCTTTTTTGGTAATAGTAGTATTAGTAGTAGATGCAGTTATTACTTCAGGTAATTGTGGTTCTGGCGGAGGTAGTGATGGTAATTCAGGTTGTCCGGAAAGTTTTGGTTGTTCTTCTTTTCCCACAAGAGATGGTCGCAGCCTAGTAACAGCTGGTTTTTGTACAGAGCCTTTTAATTTAATAGCTAGTTCCTTTCTTGCAATAAGAAGTCCACGCTGCTGTTCGATTAATTTCAAAAATCCTGTATAGATCTCTTCTTGTTCTGTATATGCTCTAGTTCTTATTTCAGACAAGATGTCTTCAAAAGAGTTTGTAAACTGTGTTGCTAAACCTCCCATTTTTGATATCTTTTCTGCATCTCTATCTGCTTTCTTTTCAGCTGCAATTTCTCGTCTTTCTTTAATTTTTTCTTTCGCTACTTCAGCTCCTGAGATTATTATGTGTTTAAGATCATTTGCTGCTATCTTCATCTTTTCGGCTATTTCTTCTTCGCCTACTTCAAGTCTTGAAAGGCGATTGGCTTTTGATATTTTCTTCATTTGCTGCTTCTCATCTTTCTTCTTTTCCTTAGTTGTTACTACAATCGTTTTAATATTTTATACGGATTACATGAATTTGCTATAGTAGTTTGTTTACTATCAGCTCAAACCTTTCAATATAATGGGAGCTTGAAAACTTATTCACACTATTGCTTATGTGAAGTCTTTCTGCCTTTGATAAATGAAAAGCTGAAGACGCGATTTCAGCTGCCTGTTCTAATGTACTATAATGAAATTGTTTTGGCACAAATTCTGCAGAACCACTAATACTGGGAACTATGGGGATTAATCCAGCTGCCATTGCCTCTAGTATTGCCATACCAAAGGGTTCTGGCCTAGGACTGAAGCATACCTTTGATTCTCTCATTAAAACAAGTAGCTTATCAAGGCTTGCATTTATTTCGAATGTAACAAAATCAGTCAATCCAAGATCTATAACCATTTGTTTAAGATACCCATAATACTCAAAATAATTGTAGAGGTTTCCTACAATTATCATTCCTTTACCTATATTTCTGTCGTTTAGTATCTTTGCAAAATTTATTGCATTTTCTAGCTCTTTGTGAGCAGCTATTCTGGATATTACAATAACTGTATCATTTCTTTTATAATTATCGTAGTCATCATTATCTTGTTCTAACACCAACCTAACATTACGAAAAATATCAACATCTATTGGCGGACTAAGGATATGAATGCTGTTGTAATCTGTTCCAAAGGCATCGACTATGACTTTGCGAGTAAATTCCGAATTAGTAACTATCGTTGAATTTCTCATCAAATTCCAATAACCGTATTTTAATATTCTAAAATATTCTTTTATTGTAGTCTTACTTAGTTTATAGCCGTTGTTTACTGTTTTAACGTGATTTTTTGATCTAGCAATACTGCTATTTTTATTATTACGATATGGAGAAATATTTGATATCGCTTCAATCTCGAGGTCTTTTTCAAGATAACCAATGTTTTCAGATTCTATATGATATTTTGCAGCAGGATAATGGCAATAGATAATGGAATTATTTTTTGAAAACGAAGGATAGAAGTACGGAGCTGAATCTGGGTGTGTATTTATTGTAATATCATAATCATAATTGATTTGATGATGTTGTTTTTGCTTTTCCTGTTGTAGTAATTGTATCTTGAGCTCTTCAATTATGTCTATGAGATTGATTTTTCTTATATTTTTCATAACAGAAACAAGGTTTTTGCCGTATGCATTTTCTAGTCTTGAAATGTCAGGACTTTTAAAAATTGTAAGATCAAAATGTATTCCCATTTGTGCTAATGCCTGCATGGTTACAAGTGTTAACCGCTCTCCCCCGCCGCAAGGGTTTAAATCTGGAACGATAACATTTGCGTTCATTATCTACACTCTTACGATGGTCTTGGAATTCTGCAGAGGTTTCTTATAAACAAGCCTAGTACAATAATGGCTCTGTTAAGAGTCATGTACACTACTCTGTGGTTGTTTTTGTAAACTCTAGATGATTGCTAAGAGTAATTATTTTTACAACAATTACTTTAGCTTACTTTATCTCAGTTTGGTTTATGAGAGATACTCCTCTTAGATCTCTTAGTGACACAGAGAAGAATAATCTCTATTTGTTACTTGACGATAATCATTTAGGATATAGAGCTAAGATAATCCTTCTCAAAGATGAAGGCTATACTGTACCTCAGATAAGACAGATGACAAATCATCATGATAATAACATACGAAAATGGATTCATCGATTCAATGATGGTGGTGGTATTGACGGTATCATTTCCAAAAGGCACAATCATCAATCTCAAAAGATTACTGATAATATTGAAAAAGAGATTGTAGACGTTGCATCAACTAACCCAAGTAAATATGGAATGGGATTTTCTACATGGTCATTACGTGTTCTAGCTGGCTATTTGATGGAAAAGAAGATAGTCAACAGTATAAGCCACTCAGAGATTAGAAACGTTCTCCTAAAATATGGTGTCAGGTGGAGACATTCAAAGAATATGCTTGGTGGTAGTAGAGACCCCGAATATGAGCTGAAAAAAAGCATATTGACGAGCTAAAGAATCAGACACCTCCAGAATCAGTCCTTCTATATGAAGATGAAAAAGGGCCTATTACTGCTAAAACATATGGTGGTACTTCATGGTGTGCCGCACAGGTGAAAATAGAACGAGCTCAAAAGACTAGAGGACTACTAAATGTGTTTGGTGTTTATGATCATACAAACAACAAGATGTTTACGCACTGTTATAAGCAAAA
>JAFAQB010000365.1 GCA_019246625.1 Nitrososphaeraceae archaeon | reverse complement strand
TTTTACCTGAATAGAAGGTCGTCGTCCTTTTTTTACTCTTGTTCTTAGTTGGTCTTGGAATCTCTTGTTCAGTAGCATCTATGAAAGCCTTGAAACCAGGGAAGTTCTCTTCAACCTCGTCTATGGTCCTGGCTCTTCTAGTACGCTTGTACAATTTCTTTGGCAAAGGAATACACTCTTTTACCAATGGTTCCAAGATAGATAAATCTCTACAAACATTGCTCTGGTCAAGGTCAAACAAAAATCCTGATAGTATGAATGTGATATACAGCTTATAATATATCAAAAGCATCAAGAACCTTTCTTTGACTTTAAGCTTAAACGGTCTACCAGCACCAACATCTCTTTGTCTCTTCTTCCTGTTAGAAAGGCGTCTTCTTCTTTCATGCTCATTATATTTTGACTCTATCTCAATGTAAATGGAATCAAATTCTGATACAGTTAGTCCAGTGAATGATCTGAATAACAAAGGTCTCTTGAATAGCCTAGCATATGATATCAAAATGTCTCATATGTATGATATATTACAGAGATTATAGCTGTAATCCCCTAATTACGCAAGAGATCTATTGATTAATGATATTGTACTGGAACTAATTGTTTGTTCAACTCTAGCTTAGCTAGATACATTTTTTGATTTTTGTTTCTGTAGCTTTGGAAGTTTTCTTATAGCCTCCACTACTTTCACTGCCTTCACTAATGCCGTCCATCTATACCAAGAAGCCATTAATTAATGAGCTATGACAGATTTATGAAAATGATCACTAATCTCGACCAAATGAGAAAAAAGAAGCTAGATATAAAAAATAATGACCGTGGCAAAATGATAGACAGTTTCATAAAAGAGTTTGGTTTATTAGACTTTGGAGAATTCCGACAAGTTTATCCAAAGTGCTTGACAGTCTGTTTAAGTCTCATCTTTCGAATCTATTCAAGATCTATTCGCTGTTCCCACCTTGCCATTTAATGTGTACATTTTTGAAAAAATGTACAGGCTTTTCATACTTAACATAAATATTTGGCCTTTGATCCCGTTGAGGGTAACCGGCGTTTTTTTTATCAGCCTTCCTTGGATAGCATGCACGGATTGGGAATCGCTCAGCACACAAGGTGTATTCTCATTTATTATTTCACATAGTGGGTTGGCTAATAATTTCTTCTAACTTATCCACGAATTGATATGAATGTCCTGCTTAACTGGAGGCCCTTATCTTGGTTTTTCAATGGTCCCCATTAAGATCCCTTTCATCTGTTTCTTAGTCTCTTCATATCCATCTTGAATCAGCTGTCTGATTGTAGTTTCCGAAAAGTCAAATGTCTTGTTCGAAATAGTATGGTTGTCGTTCCTTCGTTCCAAGCGAGCAACAAAATCAACATCTACTATACTCCGAAGTAAATCATCATATTTTCCCTGCTTGCCAGTGGAAAAGAAAACACCCCTAGTTTTCTTGTTCAAAAGTTTCTGTATTGCCTCTCTGTCTACACCGCTTTCCTTGGCTAATGTCATTAGGGACTTTGCAAGTGTCGCAAGATCAGACATAAGAACTGCAACATTTTCATCAAACTCTGTTCTGTCATGATATATGATATCATTCTTTCTATCTATAACTCCGTCATAGTCTGAAGGAATGTATTCTTGTTTGATTGGGTGGAGATTTATTATGCCAAATCTAAGTCTAGGTATATCTTCTTGTACTTTCCTCACCCTTAGCCAATAATGTATGTGAGCAAGGACTGTCTGCCTTAGGGGTGTGTTAGCTAACAGGCCACCATCCCAAAAAAAGCGCAAGCTGGTACTACTGCCGTTAGGTGGAGAATCAGGCCGCTTATCAGTATTTGTTGTATCTCTGTAGCTGCTTTGCGTTACTAAGGACGAGGTATTATTTTCTACGTTTAATCTAGCATAGTCAAAGTTTACAGGAACAGAACAGCTAGCTAAAACAAAATCTGACTTTATGCCATCTTCATATCTTATTACGTGTTCAAATTCCTCATCGTTCTGTGCGTCATTATCTGAAACAACCGAATTCGTGATACCATACCTACCATATCCTGTCTTTCTTGTTCCATCTTCTTTTTCATAACTATCGAAAACAACAGGAGTAGCCTCTTGTATATCAACAGCAACAAGCAATAGTCTTGGTTCACCATTTTCGAAGCTAGTAGAAATAGGAAACTTTGCAAACCTCTCCAGACTTTCTTTTAACGGCTTGTTGTCGTAGATATACCAAGTATTTAATGGGTCAAAAAATCTATTATCTACTACGGGTCTCTTCGGTGCAAATACTTTAGGAACTCCATTGAAAATAAATTCCTTAGTACTAAAATATCTTCTAGCAGACTCTCCTGAAGCAACTTGTTTATCTAATCTACGCATAGAATCCCAATAATTGGTGAAATGTGGTATATGATCGACCCATGATTGTGTAGAGAGATATTCCCAAAACTCGATAAGCCTATCACCCGACCCTTCCCACGTTTTATTTTCCTTTACATAGCTTACCAAAATCGCAGCATTTATCGCACCTATCGAGGTCCCAGATACGATATGAAATATTGGTTCATTACCCCTTCCTCCTTTTTTTAAATATTGTGAAAGTTCTTCATTGATATCTTTGTAAGCCCCAGCCTCATAGGCACCGAGCGAGCCTCCACCTTGAAATACTATAGCTCTATGCACTTCAGAAACCATTTTTTCGTTACTAACGGTCATTAGATGTATTTCCATACGTCGGTATACTTATCGTTTATTAAAAGTAGGTATGATTAATTGAGGCTTGGACATAATTCCATATTCGCATTTTTGGCAATGTCTATTGATAAATTAGGATAAAGCTATCCTTTGAGTGTTCGAATTTGTGATGAAACATAATCAAACATTCCCAAAGGACAGCATATGGTAGTTCAGAATCCATCCTTATTGGTATTCTGTATTTAATAGGCTTGATACCATGGCCAGAATCACAAAAGATGAAAAAAAGAGGTAGACCATACATCTATTCTTCCACTATTATACTACGATGTTTCATAGTCAGACTGTGGTTGGTTTAGATAATTATCCAATGTGGTCTTATATTTTATATATCTGCCTGAGTTTATTTTGGCATATAACCAGTGTTACAAATAGACTTCTTAAAAGGATATGATCTTAATCTATTAATCGATGTTGGGCTTTTCCTTCTTGCTGGATTTCTGATTGGTGCTGAAAGGGAATCTAGGGGTAAACCCGCTGGTATAAGCACCCAATGTTTTGTCATTGGAGGCTCTATGATTTTCACTTATTTATCAGCCCATGTCGATCCAAATTCATTGTCGAGAATTGCTGCTCAAATTGTTACAGGGGTTGGCTTCCTAGGTGCAGGTATTATTCTTAAAAGCGAGGTAGATCAAAGAATAACCAACTTAACTACTGCAGCGTCTATATGGTTCTCTGCATCAATAGGAATGGCTATAGGATTTAATTTTTATGTATTGTCCATAATTGCAATCGCGTTTGCTACACTGATACCCCGAATACCCCATTCATCCAAGTTAAGAAATGTGGATAGATAGATAAAGACATTTGAAATCTATTCATTAGCGCAGGTATAACTAACTCATTTGATTTTAAATGGGCTCAAGGGTAAAGTAGATGTCGGCTTTGTAGCACGTCTGTAAAGGAAAAATGATTCACATACTATTTCAAGTAAAACATTTCATTTCATTTTAGCAAAAATACAATCAAACAGCTAATTCAAGATAGATGGATATGAAGAGACCATATAACAAATGAAACAAATCGTGTTTAGATAAGGTGAAGGACTATGATAAAAATGGGCAAAGATTTAAGATTCCCTTATGAAAAGGTATTGTATTGTGTAGTTAGTTGCAAATTAACATGATCCTGCAGACCGTTCCTTTAATGCCTCAAAAGCTAGCTTCATTTACAGAGTTTCATAACCATGTTTTTAATAGGAAGACCCCAAGACTAGATTGGCTTAATAGATAAACAAAAATAAAGGAGTCCAAGGATCCTTAGGTTCTAAGCGTTATACTGCAATAGTGATCCAGTAAAAAAAGTAAGAACCACAAATTCCTAAATACTTGATAGTAATCGTGCCTTCATCTTTTGAAATTCGTCTTCAGTCAATATTCCTTGTTGCTTCAAACTAGCTAATTTCTCAAGTTGTTGGAACATGTCATTTTTGTTTTTGCTAGTTGCTTGTGTCACTTGGGCATGAGCTGCTTGAGCTGCTTCAGCTGCTTGAGCTGCTTGAGCCTTTGCCTGGTCTATTTGTTCCTGCTGCTCTTGAGCAGCAGACATTGATTCGTAATGTCTTCTAGCTGCATAGTTTCCTACCATGCCGCCCACTAACATTGCACCAAATACCATAATTCCCATCTAGCTTAGGACTATATTTATTTTTATGTAATTTTTTAATGTGGCTCATCGTCAAGTATATTCTCGTTATGCCCGGATTGGTTACAAGCAGGATTTCAAGTGTAAAACTTAGATATTCCTAAGTACCCGAGAATTTGGCGACGAGTACTTTAAGGCTTAACTCCAGTACTCATACATATGAGAAGATCAATAGCCACGGTCGATTCAGGGATGCACTACTAAATTCTTGTGAGATAATTAATAGTTATATAGGATATGAATGATAACCTAAATACTCTAAAGTAAGTATTCGTCTCTTCGTTTGTTGAAATTCCTCTTCAGATAGTACTATACCTTGTTGTTTGAGATTAGCTAATTTCTCTATGTCTTGGGTCATGTCTTTTTACCGTCATTAGATCCTTATCCTTGAGTACTTGTCTGAGTTACCTGTGCATGTGCAGCTTGAGCTTGAGCCTGGTCTATTTGTGACTCCTGCGCTTGGGCCGCAGACATCCTTTCAAACTGTTTTTTAGTCGCATAATGTCCTACTACAGTCACGGCAGCTCCTCCTGCTATCATCCCGCTGATAACACCTCTTCCTTTTTCTAAACATCCTATGATTACAACAGGAAATGGCATGTATCTTTACCTTGTAAAGTTAGTTCTTTGGTTAGTTGGTTTGTTGAATGGTATGATATACGACATAAGCTACCAAATTAATCTTAAGTTAAACTTAATATTGACTCGATAATCTGACTTTCAGAATGCTTCATTCTTAGTAGCAACGAGACTCTAGTCATAACAATAAATTAAAAACAGAAGTAATTGTGCTAGACCTATTTTTTGGTTTACTATTGTAAAGGATCTTATCATCAAGTTTTTGATTGGTTTGCACCCTCGACTGTTTTAACGGCACCAACCTGTAGTGCTGCTGTAAGTCCATCAACAATGACCCATGCTTCCTTTATTTTGTTACCTTCGAAATGACAAATGTTTACTCCAACCGTCTCAAATTTCTTATTGGTAGCTGGTATTCCACGAAATTCTTTTCTATGTGTGCCTTCAACAATAAATGCTGTAGAAACTTTGCCAAGTTCAGCAATGCTGTCCAATATTGTAAGATGGATATCAGGATATATGCTATGATCTGACGAAATGCACTCCCTGAAATTTTCTATTCCTTTAACATCTTCCACAGCGTTATGATATATAAAGTCAGGTGTCACAAAACTTTCTATATTCTGGAGATCCCCTTTATTGAGTACCTCCTCAATAAATTCATGAGCAATCTGTTTGCTATCTGAAGACATGTCAAAAACTACCTGCTAGAAATTTCTCATATCAACCTGTATTTAAACCCGTCGCTTCTAACCGTTTAACAAATATATTCTTCCTTCTACTGCTATTTTGAGAATTGATGCGTTTAGTACTCTCAATAATACAGCAAACATAATAGCTTTAATTATTCTAGATCTAACCCAAATTTTTTAGGATACAAAAAGATATGTTTTGTTATTGTCTATCCATGCTTCTAATCTGTTGCTATACCAGGTAGCAAAAGTTCGCTAACAACTACCGACGTATTTCAACTCAAAATATTAGCAAACTGTCAGCGAATTAATGCTAATTGGTATAGTCTTGCTGCACGATCATCATGCCATGACCCAATCATATTTATTAATGTCGATCCAAGAATAAATCCCACACTGTGCATCATGGCTACGATCATTAACGTAGCCCGAGTCAACGCATTGTTCTAGTACTCCTGATTTAACACCGATATCTCATCTAATGAACTGAAAGTACGACGTTGTCACTTGGATTATTATTATTGATAGGCATACTCGCATTATCATGTTTATCTACTACTATTTCAAACAACAAGACTGCATAAATGATCAGTTTCAGCCTCCTCCGTTGTGTTTTTCATTTTAATTTTTTGCGCGATTTTATTTTGACACCTCACAATAAATGAATTCTGCGCTCTGCTCAAGAATCTACAGGTCGTCACATAACACATCACAATAAAGACTCATAACTGTCGTTAAATGACACCCAAATTGCCTTGACAACGAAAAAAACTGATCGTCTGATTGGTTTACTAAGTCTTCCAGACATAATAGTACTCATTGTTTTGTCCACGTCATCACTTACTGGATCTGAAAAAATTGCCATCTATTTTTTTGACACACTGTTTGTTGCGTTGATCGCATTCAGTTTCAGCAGGAGAATGAAAGAGTCCCAGGAACGCAGAAAGTATCTAATTCATAATTGGTATGAGTTGGTGGGAATGATACCTATAGTGGTTTTTGCTCTATCTGGCCAAAGCACCAACACGTATGTTGAATCCGTTACGTTGGGAACGTTGCTACGACTATTGGCAATAATATATGTGATCAAGCTGTCACGTACAATTGAAGCAAAGTCCAGAATTCTTGGAGGTCATGCTGTACTACATGCGTTCATAAGCTTCTTTTTAGCTCTAGTTGTTTTATCATTCCTCTTTTATTCTGCAGAACATTCGACTCCCAATTCTGAGATAACTACTATGGGTGATGCTCTGTGGTGGACAATCCAAACTGCATCTACTTCCACATTTGGACCCAATGCAGTTACAGGTGAGGGGAGAATTGTTGGAAGCATTGTTATGCTAGTTGGAATCGGGATAACTAGCACTTTCATATCAACGCTTGCTGCAGGATTAACCAGATCGAGAATAAAAGAGGCATCTAACGAAAACGACCCAAAATTAATACTGAAGATACGACTGGCAAAAGGCGAGATTACAAAAGAATCCTATTTGGAGCTATTAAGGTTGCTATCTGAATAATGCTACTTGACTGATAACAAATATAGAGCACCGGTGATCAGCCCGATTTTTTATTCGCTGTTGCTGCTAGGATGTAAAATTTATCGGCTCGCCTGTGACTGTGATTTACCACTGCTGCCATGGTATTACCGTGCGCCGCGTAACATAATATATATATGTGATGATACTCAAAATAGAGTCAAATTTGATTCACATCCCACCGGATCGGACCTACGATATATCATAAATTTTAATTAATTCATTCAGCCTCCCTGACGTTCAAAATTCCGTTCGACCATCATCTGCGACTCCAGTTTTCAGATGCTAAATGTGGCCTTTATGAATTGATCTTGTCCGTTAGCTATATGTCATAGAAGAATACCAATTGTAATAATAAGTTGCTCTAGTTTTAATTGTAAATTAGCATCATGACGCATTTGACGGTATATTTGACGATGTATCTGACCTGTTTGACGAATAATAACTATTAATAGCTATTATTTCCTATCTGCTCATCCACTCTGCCACTAGCTTTACCAGTATTGCTGTTACTAGAAGCACTATCAATATTACTATCACTACTATTACCGACAGTCAGATTTCTGTCAGTCGGTAAATAAGAACTACTTTTGCTTAAGGTTAGATTGGCTGTTCTTCCTAGCAATTTCTTCCTTAATTGACATTGACTTTAATGCTAATTTGACTCTCTGGAAATTGTTTAGCAGTCTTCTCTTTAGGTTGCAATCAATTACAAACAACAATTCATAAAATTCATTCTTGAATTCTTTAATGTTGTAATGTGGCTTAATTCCTAATTCTTGGCAAACTCTGCATCTATGGTATCCGTCCAATAATATACCATCTTGATTTACTATTAATGGAACCCATAGCCTATATTGTTTTATAGACTTTTTAACGATTCATATTCTTCTCTTGTTAGTTGTTCAGGTATTCACAGCATTCCACTACAACAACAGAAGTAGTATAGCAGCAGCAAAGGAACGCCCTACGACAGCAACGTCATAGTCTATGGTTGGTAGCACAAGCCTGGTCCCTATGTTGCAGAACTAGGTTAGCCAATCTCACGAGGCCCTTCCCAAATTAACTAACTTGGCTAAGTTCTCACTCTCATTCATTGCAGCCAACCTACATCGTGATTTGACTGTCTGCAACAAGATGATAATAATATCTTGTTTTAGTGTATATTGCATTTTCTTTTTAAACTAGTCTTTACTATATCTATTTAGTTTTCATTTTTAACAAGGAGTCCAATCTGGTAACAGCACAAATTTCAGAATCTTAACTTTTTGACACCAAAAATATGCTTAAAATTTGATAGGTGCAGATTTGTATATATTTATATATATTAAAAAGTGCTACGGACTCCTAGTTAAGAACACTGCTTTTGCTGAACCTTCATGTGTGTCACGTAAGCAAACTACCTAGCCAGAGAAAGGGAAGCGCTTTAGAACAAGCTCATATATGTCATTTTCTGGAGTAAATACTTACCCTTATATAATAATCTCTTAAATAAATTATAGATCTCTATCGAAAAATAATAAATCCTTAAGTCGTTTGCAATATTTTATATGCTTAAGAATTAACATATAAACATAACAATAAGGAATCACATCACAGCTGCAGCAACCATTGTCTTATCTTGACAATTTCTTCAGGAATGAGCTTGCTACCTCCAGTAGTCCTTGGTGATATTGACTGCTGTTGTCATATTCGTTATTATCAAAAAAATGGCATATTTATTGGGATTTACTCTTAAGGCCCGAACAACTGCAATGATAGCAGAAGTTAATAGCGGTTCTTGTTCTCTTGAAAGTCTATTTATAATTTGTTCAGCAATACCTGTAATTTCAAAGAGCTTGCAAGGTAGGGATCTCTTCTGGGATAGATTTCATATAATCTATACGGTCTCGATTCCCGCGGAACATTTTGACTCCGCGCATTGATCTCTTTGCATGTGCGCAGTTCTCAGGTTCATACACTGGCCCTAATGCCGTATACGCCCACCAGTTGGGGTGTCATTGGGTAGTCTGCCAGACAAATGGGGGTCCTCCTACCAATGTCCCTCTTAGCGTATTTGCCATCTCACAGGCTAATTCAAGCAAGGTTACCAGGATCCAACCTATGCCATTAAAACCAGGACAAGTTAGCTACATCCCTTCCTTGCCTGCCTTTGATCCGCCAAACAATCGTATCTACGCTATGGATCCTGGTCCAGGAAAGGTTGCTGCTATCAAGCTAGATCAGAAGAGTGGTATCATGACACTTGCCTGGAGTGTAGACGAGAAGACAACACAATGGACAATACTCATAGGTCCTGCTAACCACCGAGTATTTGTGGGGACGAACATGAAAACTAACGTCACCAATCCAATAGACTAAATACTGGGCCAATAGGAGCCAACTACTTTGAACAGATACAGTGGCGAGATGCTAATACTGGCAAATTACTTGCAGCCTCAGATTACTTCAGTCCAATGATATACGGCTTCCAAATGAATAGAAGCTACGGCTACGATGATTGTATTTACAGTCTCCTTCAGATCCATTTCATGTATTCTTTCGGCTACGTCTGCTAGTCTAGGATGTAGGGCTTTAGTTGCTTAATTTTTTCCTCCACCATTTCGTTAGTTATTGCTTTCTCAATTATGAGCATAGAAGTTTCGAAGGTAAGATATTATATCTGTCGGCAGTGGTCGAACCTTGTCTTTGTTGGAGGTTGATAGTTGATAATAAATGATGATACGTCTGGTAAAGATATAGATCTTCCAAAGGATGAAGAGTACGTACTCCTTCTTATCCTCCAAAGGAGTGTGATGCTTCAGGTAAAGATACTATAGCACTTGATCTTAGCGAAACCTTGCAAAATGAGCAGATTGTTACATCATTTACAGTAAATAAATAAAAAATCACAATGCATTGTAGTTAGATTGACTCATAAATAGAGCAAAAGACAATAGTGTCGATAGTTTACAACAACTGGAATAAAACAATCGACTCATTTCCTGCTCGTGCTGAGGAAAAGTGAGTTGATAATATTGATAATAAGCATATTTTAATGCTAACAGATGAGCTTGATAAGAACAACTACGAAACCATACTTGAACATATTTTAAACAATCACGAGGAGCATGAATTATTGTTTGAATGGTTTTTGGTTTGTCATCTTGTATTATTATTCTTATCTTTTGTAGTCGCAATACATACATACATTATTTTGTATAATTTAGTCTGGTTGTAAGGAATTGCTGTGATTGTATCAGAAATGTATTAGAAAAATCGATGTTAACGGATTGTTAACATCGTGTTAACCGATTGTTAACATACCCTCATACTCCAAGATTTAGTTTGGATAGAACTATTATTATAGGATTGAAAGGTGTATTCTTTGATCTCTACTATTGAAAAACCCAAATTTGTCAGAGAGGCTACATTATACCTTAGATTATTCTGATATTCTACAACACCATTCTCAGTTTACAGCAAAGTAGAAGGAGGAGGAAGAACAGAGGAGGATGATGATGGCGATCTTCATTTTGCTCTAACGCTAGATAAATAATATGAAAAATATTCAAATTCGGCAGACGCCACCTGTACACCTTCACATGATTTACCAAACACTTGTCATAATATAATAACATAATAATAGTACAAGTCATATGTCATAAACAACTAGTACAAGTTACATAATGCAATGGGGAGATTACTGTAAAGGCGTACGAAGTGAATTTTCAGGGTGCTAAATTATCTGTTAGCGGTAGGTATACTCAGTAACATAAATTCATGGACATCTTAACAAGTACTTGACTATATCCAAGTTGAAGCGCTTTGTCCTGTAATATGCAGCAATAGCCTTCATCAGGTCAGTAAATCTAGGATAGTATTTTGATACCAACAGATCGTATTTTCCTTGTCTCCAGCATTCTTCTACAGCATTGAATTCTGGTGAGCCTTTTGGAAAGTATGTAACTCTAATGACATCCCTGTTTTGTTCTAGATATGATCTAACCTTCCTTGAACGATAATGTTGTGTTGTTGCTCTATCCATGAACAAAATTACCTTACCAATCTTTTTCTGTAGCTTCTTTAGATAATCCAGAAATACATCTTCATTAAACGCATGATACTGCCTAAAGAATTGCTTACAGTTAATGGTAAGGGTACCAAACACATATGTTTTCTGATGCGAACCTGTTGTAGTTACTACTGGACGTATTTCTTTAGGTACCCATATCTTCCTTCTAACAAGTACATCATGTACAAATATCGATTCATCTAGAACTGCGACTGTGAATCCTTCTTCTTGGATGTTATCAAGGATCTCTTCAACTCTTTTTTGAACTGTTCCTTCTCTTCCTTTGAGTCAACCTTAACAAACCTCTTTCTTGGAACTTTGGAACTGAAGCCCCACTTGTGTAATAATCTGTAGACATGTACTTCATGATATCTGACACCCGTTCTCTTGTGGATTATGTCCATTATTTCCTTGGCCTGC
>JAFAQB010000062.1 GCA_019246625.1 Nitrososphaeraceae archaeon | reverse complement strand
CAGTAGTTCATCTTTAGTACGAGCTGTTAATCCGCATATCTTGCACGTAGCTTGGTCTGATATATCGGTGACTCTTCCTCTTTGCCCCATGAGAACAATAATATGTAGTCAATACTTTTATTTATATCTAGTCTATTGAAATATAGTTTAGAATATTGCAAGTGATACCAATTACGATCTCGATTTTACCAAGTTTATCACAATATAAAAGGTAGCGGGGAAGAAATTAAACGTATGTGTAAAACGTCGTCAGTTTATTTATTTTGTATTTATTTAATACATTATTAAATACAGATTAGATTCAGTACTATCATCATCATCATCATCGTCAAACCAGATAAAACAATGACAACAAAATGAAGATGCTATTCAGTATATTTGTATAACAATAATACAACAATAATAACATGGTGGGCGTGTCTATTTTAGACCAACTAACATCTTTCGCAATGGCCAGATGGTACTACCTGGCTGCTTTATCCCGGGTTATTACAGGCTACTTATGCGGTAACCATAGAATGATCTACGAAAGACCTACGGGATCTTTCATACCCTATCTCCCTAACATACGAAACACATTGCAAGGAATAACAATACTCCAATCAACAGAAAATCATGATGGCACTAATAGATACTCTTGAGAAGGAAACCCAAAATAAAAGTCTCACATGGAACGAAAGAAATAATGAGTCAAAAATGAAGTATAAAGTTTATATAAAGATCTTCACTCAAAAGCAGAAAAAGGGGCACTTGTTTAGTAGCGGAGATATTGATAAACCACCATGATAATAATATAAGGAAATGGATACGCAAATTCAATAGCCATGATATTGATGGCATTGTATCAAGAAAACATAATCATACTGCTCCAAAGATAGCTGATGATATAGTGTAATCTTATCATGCGGTTGCTGTTGCTATATCTAATCAGACACTATTGACAACTAACTACAAAGTAGCAAAAACTTCTTTGCGCCTACCAGAAAGTCTTGTCAAACGCATGAAATTGTATTCTGCAGAGAGCGAAAATTCTCTAACGAAGCATGTAATGAGTATCTTCAGAAGAGAAAGTTTTAATTACACTATAGTATTTATCCAAAATTACTTTATTTGACTAAATTACTACAGAGTGGTTTTGATAGGTTGATTTCTAACATCTCTGGCAAATTTTCCAAATACTCTTCGTCTAAGAATTTCAAATCATATAGATTCTCTTTATGTCTTCTTTCGAATGCTTTGATGATTATTTCCCTTGCAGAAAGAAGAATTGTAAATTATTACATGTATGGAAGCTCGTTAAGTAAATAGCCGTTGAATAAAAGAACAACTTTAAATCATTCTACAAAATTAACTAAAAACAATGAATATCTTCCCTTCCCCTGAACAAAGTCTTAGCCCTTTTCAGTTTTATGCAGATATGAGACATAATAACCCTGTTGCATACGATGATAGGAATAATATATGGGGTGTATTTCGTTATTATGATGTACAATCTATTCTAGGAGATTATATGCATTTTTCTTCAGCTGCTCCACCAACAAAGTTGAATGATTTGTCGAAAGAAGTAAAGGATGGGGAGGATCAAAAGATGCAATTTTCACGTCCAAGTTTGCTCAGATCCGATCCTCCATATCATAGAGCATTGAGAGCTGTTGTTGCATCTGCATTTACTCCTACGACAATATCCAAGTTAGAACCCCGGATAGAGAGCATTACCCACGATTTACTTAATCATGTAATAGAGAAAGGCAATATGGATCTCATAAATGATTTAGCATATCCATTACCTGTAACAGTCATTGCTGAACTGCTAGGTGTTCCATTACAGGACAGAGATACTTTCCGTACATGGGCTGATAAATTAGTAAGTTCTGCTGGGAGCCAGCTTAATGCAGAGCAGCACGGTTCAGCTAAGAATATCGTAGTACTTCAAAGTGAAATGGATGATTATTTCAACGCTATTATAGACAAAAGAACAATAACTCCACAGTCAGATCTCATAAGCAATTTAATAAAAGCTGAAGCTGATGGACATCGTCTATCAAGAGAAGAAATTCTTGCTTTCTGTACTCTACTTCTGCTTGCAGGGCATGTAACTACCGTTAATCTAATAGGAAATACAATTCTCTCGTTGCTTCAAAATCCACAACAATTCAAGAAATTGAAGGAAGATAGAACATCATTACCATCTTTGATTCCATCTACAATAGAAGAGACTCTACGCTATCGGTCTCCTGTTCAAGCAGTATTTCGCGTGGCAACACAAGAGATAACAATTGGAGGAGCACAAAAAATACCATCTGGACAAGGAATTATTGTATGGCTAGGATCAGCTAACCATGACGAATCAGTATTTCCAGATCCGGAAAAGTTTGATATATCCCGTATTCCTCATGCTCATTCTCATGTAGGATTTGGACATGGAATTCATTTCTGTCTCGGAGCCCCTTTGGCTAGACTTGAGGCTCGTGTAGCACTCAAAATAATACTTGAAAGGTTACAGAATTTAGAGTTAGATGACAGTAATATAGAGCCCATAAAACCACTACATAGCTTATTCTTTCATGGTGTATCTCAACTATCTTTGCGATTTACACATGGTAATCTATACCAATTAAGATAACTTCGCTGACATATTTCCAACCAGATAATTCCTCATATTCAGATTGAAACGCAATAGAAGACCTAGCTAATTGTATATGAGGCTCTTAACTTAACCTCCATCAGTTACTAGAAATGTGATAAATTGTATTCTGCACTTACCTACATGAAGATACAGTATGAATAATTTCAGCCAATTCCAAACATACTGCTTGTTGCAATTGTGTTTCCTATAAGGAAAATGATCATCAAAACCAGACCACCTACTACTTCTGGAAACTAAACTAGGTATATACCTGTAACCATTACGTGCTGTCCTATCTTTGGTAGAACTGATATGAATCAGGTCCATCATACCCATTGCAGGCTCCAACATTTTCTGAACTGTTACTTATAACTGGACCTTGACAAATTGTTTCTATATGCAGTGCGGCTATGGGGGTTTGTTATATAGCACATACTTAACATCATAATTTCCAGCTGCTAAGATGTTTTTGTACGGTGCATCCAATGCTACGTTGAAATTAGCATCACCATCATCGTTAAAATAATATGTCCATACTACAGTTCCAGTTATAGTAACACATTGTTTTACTACTATGAACCTTTTCTCCTTTAGTGGTTTGATGAATCGATCAAGTGCTGGTAGAGATGTATGTTGTGGTCGAGTAGCATAGCATTGGCACTTGCAGATGTCATTCTCTGAGTGGTTGTAATAATGATGCTCTTGGTGGAAATGGAATGCCACCGCTGCAAGTAGCAGAATCATTAGAAGCAGCAAGAAGAGTTGATAGTTCTCTTCCAAATGGTTGGCCTTCTGCAAATCCTCCTGTTGAGTTTCTTGACTTTGTTGTTATGTGGAGTGATGACTTCGTCGTTTTACTAAATTACGTAGTGGAATATGATATTTGAAGATTTACTAACTAATTATTTCAAGATACTAATAACCAGAAGACACCTATAAATTCATTAACTGAAGATAAATTTATACCTGCCATGATCTGACTATCGTTACATATTATAGCTATGCCTTTGATTGAAATTTCAATGTACCCCGGAAGGACAAAAGAACAAAAGGAAGCCTTTGCAAAGGCAATAACAAATGCAGCAGTAGAAATTCTGAAAACTAAACCTGAGCATGTAATTATAACATATGATGAAAGATTGAGAGAAAACTGGTATGTCTCCGGAGAACCGCTTTAAGCAGCATCAGTAGCCTGCTAACAGTTTATTATTACTTCTAGTCCACAAATTTGCTCTACTATAATTAGAACAGTCTGATTATTTGTAACATAATTGAGGTGGATTGGATTTTGTAACTTGTATTTCATAACATGACATAAACAGTCACAAATTTGACGAGATACTATTGCTCATTATAACTGATCTTGGAGCTGTTGACATAAACCAAATCTGTTTGTTGAAACAAACTTGTGGTTTTCCCTAAGAATCACAATAAACAATTTCTAAAACCTTAACTATTATGGCTACTTTTCAATCATGATGTCTGTTGCAGAAGAGCAATTTACAATAGTGGAAAAAGAACAAATATGGGAATGCGAAATATGCAAAAAGGTTTTTTCGAGCTTGTATATACTAAATTATCATAGACTGCTGGAACACAGTCAATATAAACGACCGCCAGTAGGAGTAGGATAGTAGAATAATCAATTCCCAATGTTTGTTTCGTCAATATGTACATCACACAACCAATTATGAACCTTGACTATCTCAAATACCCGCCTCTTGACCTGTCTTGGCTAAGTTCTGGACTACTATATTCCGTTACATTGCATTTCCTCTCATGCATCTGATTGTGTATGTCTAAAGGTTTTTTTCTTCAAACTGTAAATCACATTTCTTGTATGCTGTAAATATGACGCCTGTTAGATTAACATGCTGTAAACATAATAGAACTGTTCTTTGTCTTTCTATAGTCGTAAGCGTAAATGGTTCAAAACTGCTCTAATATAATTTGTATTTTTAGCGTTTAATGCTTTCTTAATTCTTGTACCGTTTGTGCTTTCTTTTCAAACAGTCAAAAAATATATAGGAAGTAGAAAAGTTGCCTGTAATAGAAAGAGCTATTTAATGCGCAAGATTTGATGTTGAATTATTGTACTAGATAGGGTTCAACACTCGGTATTTTATCTTC
Source organism: Nitrososphaeraceae archaeon (assembly GCA_019246625.1). Lineage (GTDB taxonomy): Archaea > Thermoproteota > Nitrososphaeria > Nitrososphaerales > Nitrososphaeraceae > Nitrososphaera_A. The sequence continues at coordinate 4,549 of JAFAQB010000062.1, read as the reverse complement.
ATATCTCTTTAGAGTTGCAGAGGTGTGTAATCAACTAGTCGTTTACCATGTTCATCTTCGCTAACCATAATTGAATTATAATCGCCAAATTCTAAATCACTATGAGTAGTAAGAAATATCTGTTTAAAGCTTTTATCTTGGATTAGTATATTGACTAGAATACGTCTTCGATTGGAATCTAAGCTCGCCATGGGCTCGTCCATTATTATTGAGTTTATTAACGGTGGTTTTTTTTCCGAATTTTTGAAAGGTCTTATCCTGCCCATAAGCTTTGATATAGCAATTCTTAAAGCTAATCCCAGAGAAGTTTCATCGCCTCCGCTTAGTTGATCTTTATTTTTTATCATATTGTCTTTGCTATCCATGAGCGTCATCTCCAACCCATGGGATTCCATACCACCCCTTATCCTTCTCATCTTGGAAGTTATATTATCGATGGTGTAACGACCTTGTGTAAGTTGTTTAAGGTACTCGTTGGTAGATTGTCTTAGCGCTCCTACCATTCTTCCTTGTACTACATAGTTAGAAATGAAGCCATCAATTTCGCCCCGTAGATATTTCACATGACGCAATTCATTCTCTTTTTCTAGAATGATTGCTTCCTTTTGTGAGAGTTGTACTAGAGTTGATTCTCTGTTTTTTATTTCTTCTCTTAAGGAATGAATCTCCTTTCCCACTAAGTCTAATAGCTTTTGCTTACTTGTAATGCTCGCCTCAATGGTTTTTCTTTTAATGATTATTTCATCGATCGTCTTGCATTCAAAACGATGTATCAGATCATCCAAACTAACAGCCAAGAGATTTCTGAGGTATTCTTGCTGTTTGTTTTTTAGTTGAGTAAGATCATCAATTATACTGTTCATTTGATCCTCTGATTGTGATAGCTGTTCTTCATACTTTTTATATCGACAATTTTCCTCCTCTATTTGTCTATTCAGTAGGTGCGCATTGTCATCACAATTTGTGATTTCAATTTCAAGCTTTGAGACTTGAGAAATCATCTCTCCAATGGTCGAAAATCCATTACACGATAAAAAATCTTGGATTGATTTAACAGAATATTGGCTTAGCATAGACAAAAGCAATTCTCTAAGATTGACAAGACCTTCTGAAATTGTGAATAATGTCTCAAGAAAAGTTCTAATTTCTATTTTTGCCTCCATCTCTCTCTCTATTTCTGAATGACTTTCAACAGCTCGCCTAACTTGCAAGTTGATATCCTTGTAATTGCGTTCTATGTCTCTCATCTCTAGGCCAAGTCCTAGTATCATATTTTCTTTATTATCTATAGGTTTGTTGCAAACAGGGCATTTATCCTCTTCCTTGATGTATCTTATACTGTTCTTCTTTATTCCAGAGAGTACTTCTGTGGACGTTGAAATTCGTCTTAAATATTCAATACTGTCGTATGCTTGCTGCTTCTCTTTTTTCAGAGCTTCAATATCATTTGATATATTATCCAACCTATGTTTGATATTTCCGGGTTGCACAATAGGATCCAAGTCCAAAGTGATAGAAGATCTATTAACCAGAGTTCTAATTTGCAGCTCTTTTGTGCTTATTTCTGAAAGTAATTCATTTAACATATCTAAATTCTCCTTTGATGGAAGTTGTTCTAATGTGTATTCGATATGAGCTTTCTTGCCTTCCTGATCAGCAATTCTTTTCCCTAAGGATTCCATTCTCTGCTCCTGGCTTTTCATATAACTTGTTTTTTCAGTAATCAAATTATTGATTAATTGGAGATTATTATTTTTAGTTTTTATTTCAGTTTCGTTTGCTCTAACTTTGATAAGGATATCTTCGGATGGTAGCTTTAATAGTTCATATTTGTTTATTTTCAAATCAGCATATACTTCATTTAATATTTGTTGTTTTTCTTCAAGTTGTCTCCTCTCTTTTGCAAGTTCCTTCTTCTCAGAGTTTAATCCTCCAACTTCTTCTTTTAGGGTCTCGAGTCTATTCTGCAGGTTGCAACTCATGTTTGCCAAATCCTTTTTTACCCTTTCAAACTCATCAAGTCCAAAGAGAATCATTATTAACTCTCTTAACTCTCTTGGATCCGCTAATGCGAGTCTATCAACATCCTTTTGACGAATGTAAACTGTACTTTCTATGATATCGGCGCTAACGCCTAGCATACGTTCAACCTCTTCATTAACTGGTTTTGGTCTATTAGCAATCGGTACAAATTTGGCATTGTGTTCTTTGTCTTTTTTAGACAGTACAGCCTCTTCATTAAAATCAGATTCAATAATTGGATCTTTTGGTTTTTTGAGAACTAGCTTCCTGCTGATCCTATATAGTATACCGCTCAGGTCAAATATAATGTCGACCTTGCAGCTTGATTCACCTACCATAACAAGTGATTTCCTCTTTTGATCCCTCATTAAACAATCACCAAGAAGTCCCCATAACATTCCTTGAACAAAGCTGGTCTTTCCCATAGAGTTATTGCCATGTATTAGAAAGAGTCCCTCAGCAAGGTTAGTGTTTTTACTGTTATTGCTGGGCAGGAGCACCCTCTTGTACGGTTTAAAGTTCTCAATTTCAACTCTCATTATCTTCAATTGTTATCACAACCTTCGGGGCCATTATCTTCATCATCATCATGATGAGTGAGGACTTTTGCAAATATCTTTGCAAGTAAATCAGGATTTAACCTCTGTTTTTTCAATTCTTCATTTCTCGTAGTTGTCACATAGTCTTTGAATTCTTTTTCGGGGTCTTCTATTAAATATTCTACGTATTCAATTTCTTCCCCTTGATTGTCTTTTACATGAGCGTATTCAGTATAGGCAGGACGATCTAAAATGAATTCAACAATATTATAATCATTTGAATCAAGAGCCAATTTTCTAAGAAATGATTCTACTTCTCCGATATTGAAAGAATCTCCATACGTTTTTTCGCCTTTTAAAATGATTTTCACTCTGGCAGCAGTAGAATACTCATATCTTACATTTAGTCCGTACGAGTCTAGTACACTTTTAACTTTTCTTATTATCTCAGAATTAGCATCTTGCGGAAATACTTCTACATTTTCACATATAATTTTCCTAGATGATTGAATTTTCTTTGAGGTAACCTTTGGAAAGGCCTTTCCATGTTCAACATCTACCATAAGATATCCCTTTTCAGTATTAAATTCATTAAAACTCCACAGCTCCGTAGATCCGGAGTACCATGCACGATTTGTCACCTTGTGCATCTTGTGATCATCTCCTAACGCAATATAATCATAATTACCCTTAAGGAAATCTGGATGTAAAGAAGAGTTCTCAATCATGCCATGTCCCATTGCTAGATTTATCATATTGGGATTAATCGATCTGTTCTGAATCTGGATCCAGTCTTTGTATGTCTGTTCTGCGCCTATTGTAGATAGCGCTCTCGTTTCAATAGATGGGTGTGTGATAACTCTTAGGTTGAGATCTCCAAAATCCTTGAATTGAGGTTTCTTGGTTCTCAAAGAGTCTCTTGCATCATAATGTGTATACAAATGGATATTATCGAAGGCGACTGGAAATATACTTAGAGTTGAACTACGATATTCCATGTACCGTCCATGATTGCCATCTATAATAACTAATGGAATATGAGCATCATGTAGTTGTTTGAATGTCATTGCAGCTACTTTTCTAGCATATTCAGGAGGAGGACTAGGATCATAACCTGCGGGCGTATCGAAAAAGTCACCACAATGCAATATGACATCCGGTTGACTATTACTGGGAGTATCTATAATCTGTTCAACGAACTTTATCCAAGCAGAGTAAAAGTCATCTTCTATAGGTCGTATTTCTTGGTTTATTATTCCAGGCCGTGTCTGCTTTGGTCTCCTGCCAAGATGTGTGTCTGATATATGGGCTATTTTCATGATTAGATACCCATCCAAAGTCTCCAGAACTAATTAATTAATTATCGTATCTGCCAGCTGTGTCGGTGGTTTTGTCTTTGTTTTCTTTGGTTGTTGCTCCAAAATAAAAGGTACGGCTGTCCTCATTGCGAGAAGTGATCAATATGCTCTAACAGCAGTCGTAATGCTTGTTTCTAGTTTTGAGATCTACCTAATAGCGATCATCTTATTACCACGTTTAAATTTGCGATCGCACCGGTCATTAGTTTCAGGTTTTTGTTTGGATAATAAATACAGGATCAACCATGCGTTGCACCCATATTATCAATTTTCAGCTCCACATTGCCATCATATTTTGGTTTTATAGCAAGTTGTGCAGGAGTATAAATTAGATGCTCTTTGGTAAACGATGAGAGTTCGTAATCATTTGTCATATATAGTGCATAGAATGGGCATGCATCAACACACAAACCACAAAAAACACATTTGCCAAAATCAATTTGTGGCATGATGCCTTTCTTGTTATGCTTCCATTGTTCATCTACTTTTACCATTCCAATTGCCTCTGCAATACCTTCACAAGCAATAGCACACAGCTGACATCCTGTACATTTATCATGGAATAGAATATGTCTCCCACGACTGCCAGCAATACCAACTCCACGCTTAGGATCAAACTGGTAGCCATCG
>JAFAQB010000059.1 GCA_019246625.1 Nitrososphaeraceae archaeon | reverse complement strand
CGATGGCTACCAGTTTGATCCTAAGCGTGGAGTTGGTATTGCTGGCAGTCGTGGGAGACATATTCTATTCCATGATAAATGTACAGGATGTCAGCTGTGTGCTATTGCTTGTGAAGGTATTGCAGAGGCAATTGGAATGGTAAAAGTGGATGAACAATGGAAGCATAACAAGAAAGGTATCATGCCACAAATTGATTTTGGCAAATGCGTTTTTTGTGGTTTGTGTGTTGATGCATGCCCATTCTATGCACTATATATGACAAATGATTATGAACTCTCATCGTTTACCAAAGAGCACTTAATTTATACTCCTGCACAACTTGCTATAAAACCAAAATATGATGGCAATGTGGAGCTGAAAATTGATAATATGGGTGCAACGCATGGTTGATCCTGTATTTATTGGCGTGGCAGTCCTGACCGTAGGTTCAGCAATAATTTCACTTGAAAGTCGCGAATTAATCTATGGCGCAATTGCTCTTGCAATATCTATGCTGGGTATTGCAGGATTTTTTCTCTTATTAGAGTCACCATTTGTTGCAATGTTTCAGATCGCAGTTTATGTTGGCGCTGTTGCTGTCCTTGTTATCTTCACGGTAATGCTTGTCAGAACTCAGGCTCTCTTTACTACAAAAGAAGACAAAGGACGAAAATCTGCAGGTATTGTTCTTATGCTAATTTTCATGGTAAGCATAGGGGCAATATTCATAGTATCCGCTCTTAATAACCACACATTTGGAAATCCTAAAGCTTCAGCGATTGACTTTACTGCAATAGGTCAACAGATGCTCACTTATTATTCGCCAGCCTTGATTACACTAGCCTTAACTTTAGCTGGTGCTGTAATAGGGGCACTAGCATTAGCTAGGCGCGAGGAGGAAATAGAACAGAAAAATGACTGAGCTAATCTATTACGTCTTACTATCCGTGGTCCTTGTTGCAATTGGTATTTATGGTCTTGTAGTCAAACGTAACGCTGTACGTATGCTCTTTGCGCTTGAGATAATTGCTAATGCGGCGAATCTGAACTTAATTGCTTTTTCTAGAAACCTATCAAACGCCCAAGGACAGGTATTTGCACTATTTTCTATTGCCATTGCCGCTGCCGAAGTGGCTGTGGGGCTAGGGATTATCATTATCGCATATAGGCTATACAAAGAAATTGATGTCGAAGAATTTAAAAGTATGCGGGGATAGGATAGGAGATATTAAAGATGGCAGAATCATCATACTTCTTATTGGTAGCCACCTTTCTACCACTTCTTTTCTCACCAGTAGTATATATTTTAGGTAGAAGAGTTGTTGGTGTTAATATCATAACATGGCTTTCTTTCGGCATTTTGGCTATATCGACTGGACTGCTTTTTATTCCTGCCTTGATGTTACATGGTGGACAGTCAGCTTATGTTGAAAGTTATGCTTGGAGCCAATTTGGAAACTTTGGTCTTAGACTAGATGGACTAAGCCTTCCGTTTGCTCTGATAATTTATATCTTATGTACAGTTCTTGCACTTTATTCAAAACCTTACATGGTACATAAAATCATGGAGGACATACACCAACGTGTTGGTGATGGCAGCGATGAATTCTCTCACAGTAGTGGAGATCATAGCGATGACAGTAATCCTGCTTCTTCAAGGACAAATATCGAAGGTGGCGTGTCTCAGGCGACAACATCAATTGTTGATACAAAGCGACAACAGTCTGTAAACACTCAGATGGGCCTGTATTTTGCACTCTATATGACATTTTCAATGGGTATGCTTGGTACTGTCCTTGCAACTAACCTAATTCAATTTTTTGTATTCTTTGAATTGATGCTTGTCCCGTCGTTCTTTCTGATAGCATTTTATGGTTATGGTGCAAGGATGAGAATTGCACTTATGTTCTTCTTTTGGACCCATGTAGGTGCAGTTGTTCTGTTGCTTGGCTTACTAGCAATGGGATTCTTTGCAGGAAGTTTTGATTTTGATGTAGTCAAAGCTAATGCAGCAAAAATTCCTGTGCAGTGGTTATCAATTATAGTGTTCGCTCTCGTGGTGGGACTTGGAGTAAAATTAGCAGCATTTCTCTTACATATTTGGCTACCATATGCCCACGCAGAGGCTCCTACACCCGTTTCAGCACTGCTATCACCAGCAATGATAGGTATTGGAGCATATGGTTTGCTGCGTTTATGGTTGGAACTGTTAACAGGAAGTTATGCACAGTATAGTCTTTATATCAATATGTGGGGTCTTGCGACTATGATTTATGGTGGGGCGATGGCATTAATGCAGGATGATATTAAACGAGTTCTTGCCTATTCTAGTATTAGCCAGATGGGTTACATTTTGTTTGGTCTTGGTTCTGCAAGCGAACTTGGCATTACTGGTGGAACTTTGATGTATGTTACTCATGGCCTTGGCAAAGCTATTCTTTTCATGATGGCAGGGTCAATTATACTTCAGACTGGAACCAGAAGTATGTCCAAGTTAGGCGGACTTGGTGGAAAAATGCCATACACTGCAGTTATAGCCATGATTGGCGCACTGACAATTATTGGTATCCCTCCTACTAGTGGTTTTATGGCAGAATGGATCCTTTTCAACGGAGTTTTGCAAACAGGAATTCATGACGCAAACTCTTTTAGAGTTGTATTATTTGGATTTGGTATTTTAACAACAGTATTGTCATCTGCATATATTCTATGGATGTATAAGCGTATATTCTTTGGAAAAATTCCAGAGGAATTGGTTCACGTCAGGGATTCAAATAGGTATGTTACCGCAACAATGGCTACACTTGCAGCAATAACTCTTATTATAGGAGTATATCCTAATCCCTTTCTCAATCCCATTACAGGATATATTCAAGGAATTTTCGCGCATACCCCAGCTGTATTAAAATTACCAACAACAACAGGACAAAACGGGACTAGCAGTACCAGTGGTGCTGCTGCTGGTGTTGTAGCAACACAAATTAACAAAAATATCATTCCAAGCTCTAATGAACCTAGTAATAATAATGTACATGGTTATAATGATATGGGTGTCATTAAAATAGCAAGCACTTCAAAAGGAGCGCCAAAGTAACAATGTTTTGGATGGATGGTTGGTGATAATTTAAAAATGGCAGGGATAGTAGGATTTGAAGGAATCGCAATATTTGCTTGGTTGGTGTGGATTCTGCCATTTGCTGGCGGAGCTATTATTCCAGCAGTTGCTAAAGTAGGTAAAAAGGTAAGAGATTATACAGCAGTTGGCTTTGCACTTGCAAGCGCAATTTCAGCTGCAGCTTTAATTCCGTTAGCATTCTCAGGTAGTGAAATACATAGTCAAATAAATTGGATTTCGGTAGTTAATGTGAAAGCCGGCGTCTTGCCTGATCCATTGTCTATAGTAATGACTAATTTGGTTGCTTGGATTTCATTTCTCATTATTATATACTCAACAGGCTACATGCATGGAGATAGGGACCTCACAAGGTATTGGTTTTTCATGTTGTTCTTCATTGGATCTATGCAGCTGATTGTCTTATCTGATAACCTCCTTATGGTCTTCTTTGGATGGGAGGGGGTAGGTCTTGCTTCATATGCACTGATCGGATTCTGGTATTATGACAAGAAGAAAGACTTTGTAGGAAGTATAGGAGATAGGGCTGGAGGAATTGCAATGTGGGCCTCGCCTAGTCATGCTGGAATGAAGGCGTTCCTAATGACAAGAGCAGGCGATACAATGATGTTAGCGGGAATGTTTATGATCTTTATTTATTCTGGAACCTTTGGTTTCAAAGAATTACTCCAAAACCAGGCGTGGGCAGCACAGATGGCTCATCAGAACTTACTTGTTCCAGCAGCAGTGTTGTTGTTTGGTGGAGCAGTTGGGAAGTCTGCTCAATTTCCTCTAAATGAATGGCTATTAGAGGCAATGACTGGACCAACACCTGTTTCGGCGCTTATCCATGCTGCAACTATGGTTAAGGCCGGTGTATTTCTTGTCGCACGTATAGGTCCGTTGTTCTTTGCACTTGCTGCATTTGGAATGACCCAATTCTTTGAAGTAGTCGCATGGGTCGGTGCTATTACTGCATTTTTGCTTGCAACACAAGCTATAGTTAATCCTGAGATTAAAAAAGTGCTTGCGTATTCCACTGGTTCTCAGATAGGTTATATGATGATGGCTCTTGGTATAGCAGGACTATCGGTAAATTTTGTTGATGGTTATGCAGCGGGATTCTTCCAACTCATGAGCCATGCAATGTTCAAGGCATCACTCTTCATGGGCGCAGGAGCACTATTACATACTGTTGGATCTAGGTTCATGACTGATATGGGCGGACTTCGCAAACATATGAGAAAGACCTATATTTTTATGCTACTTGCAAGCCTCTCGCTAGCCGCAGCTCCTCTCATTACTGCCGGTTTCTGGAGCAAGGATGCAATTTTTGCTGCCGTACTGGAATCAGGTTATGCTCATGCATTGCCATTATTTGGAGTGGCGGTAGTCGTCGCAGCAATGACTGCCTTCTATACATTTAGAATGATTGGCATGGCATTCTTTGGCAAGAAAAGCAAATATCTGGAGGAAATGGAACAGAGAGGCCACCATCTACATGAAGTAGGTCCTAATATGTGGGTACCATTTGCGATCTTGGCGGTGGCGACTATAGCAACAGGAGTTGTTGGCTTTATCATTGGACCCCAGATTACCAATTACCTTGGCGGATATCTTGTACATTATTTTGGAATTGGAAAAGAAGTGCCTTCTGCAGGAGTTAGTATTGCACCTGAAGGAGGTAAAACATTCTTTGGCCTTAATCCAACCGCAGCAGCTGCATCATTTGGAGCCTTTGCAATAGGTGCTATTCTTGGGTATATAGTCTACATTGCAAGAAAAGTTGACCCTGAGATTATCTCAAGAAACATTGTAACAAGGGCAATTTGGAAGTTTCTTTACAATAGGTGGTATCTTAATACTTTACTTTATTGGGGTGCTGTTATTGGACCCATGGCCATATATCGTATCATTTGGAGGTATTTTGAGAGTACTATAATAGACGGAATTAGTCCTGCATTTCAATATACTATGGCATACTTCTCCAAGGTCGTAAGAGCTGGACAAACAGGTATAACTCAAACTTATTTATTTGTATTTGGTGTAGGCATTATGATAATTGTAATGCTCATGTTATTATAGGGAGGAGGAGATGACATAGGAAAAATGGCAGATTTAATTTCGACTCCCCTTATTGTTACTTTAATATTGGGAGTCGTAGGACTTGCAATTCCTATTATAGATGCTTTCAAAAAGGAAAGAGGTTCTAATAACCGCCTTTATAGTGGAATTGCATTTGGCGCATTAATTATTACGATAGGATTCGTGATTTTCCGTGTATTGTCTGGCGAGGTGATGCCTGCTGTTCTATTTAGCAAAGGTGTCCTAACAGATGATCTTTTCGGTTCATTCTTTGCAATTGCACTACTAATAGTCTCAATTATGGTAACTGCTTCTTCGTGGAACTACATGAAAGGCAGAATAAATCCTGCTGCTTACTATTCGCTTATTCTGCTATCGAGTATAGGCATGGTACTTATTGCTTATTCGACAGATCTTGTGATGCTCCTTGTTGCATGGGAATTAATGTCCATTCCAACCTATGCTTTAGCAGCATTTTCAAAACGGGATCCGATATCAAATGAAGCAGCTATTAAATACTTTATGTTTGGTGCTTTGTCTTCTGCTATTCTAGTTTTTGCTATTGGCCTTGTCTATGGCATTACTGGAACAACGAATATTGGTTCATCAATCCAGGCAATGGCTAGTCTTCAGAAAGGACTTGTACCAGTAGGCCTTTTGGCAATTGGATTATTTATCGCCGGATTTGGATTTAAAATGGGGCTTGTACCATTTCATATGTGGCTGCCAGATGCATATGAGGGTGCTCCCACTACAATAGGCGCTCTTTTAGCTGCAGGTACTAAGAAGGCTGGATTTGCAGCAGCTTTGCGTGTAATTGTTCTTGGAATGTTTGCATTGAATGTTGATTGGACGGTGACTCTCGCCATAGTTGCTGTTTTTACAATGACACTTGGCAACTTGGGTGCATTAATACAAAAAAGCGTTCCAAGAATCCTTGCATATTCTAGCATTGCACAAGCAGGTTACATTTTAATAGGTATCGCACTTGCGCCATACTCTAATCAAGCATTAACTGGCTCTCTGTTTCATATACTAAATCATGCTGTGATGAAGTCTGCTGGCTTCATAGCAGCAGCAGCAGTTGCAGCTACTCTTGCTAGTTATAGCTTAGAAAAATATAGAGGTCTTGGTCGCCGAATGCCAATTACGGCTATTGCGTTCTCAATTTCGTTGCTTGCTCTTGCTGGTGTTCCCCCGCTTAATGGCTTCTGGAGTAAATTGGTTTTATTTGGTGCTGCCATCAACAGTGGCTCTGTAGTGGCATGGGGACCCTATCTTGCAATTGCTGGAGTTCTCAACAGTGCTCTTTCATTGGGATATTACGCATGGATAATTAGAAAAATGTATATGGAAGAAGGACCGGATATGAGCAAAGTTAAAGAACCAAGGGCCATGGTTGCTGTATTGGTCTTTGCAATGGTGTTTATGGTTGGTTTTGGTGTTTGGCATGCTCCAATACTGCAGTTTGCATCAAAAGCAGTACCTCATTTGAGTAACATAGTCCCTACGGGATCAAACCATTTGAGTAACATAGTCCCTAGCTCAAAAACACTCCATGATTTTTAATAGCAATAGTAGTAGTAGATCACGATGAAATTACAAGCAAATGATAAGAATTTAGCATTATGAACACCATTGACACATTTTGATACCCATCGAGAAAATTCCGTAGATATTTGCGAACATGATGATGTTCTTAGAACTGAACTGAAGCCAAATCCGTCAGGTGCTGCAAATGTTTTCTGGGTGTACAATCGCATATTTTCCGCAGTTCATTCTTGGCCTTTGTAGAGTAAGATAAATAAAGCTTTTCCATCCTGTCGACAAATTCTTTTGATTGATCGTTTTTCTTTACAAGTACGTTGAAGAGTCTGTCCTCATTATTCCAATCGATCAAGTCATCGTGAATTTGATATGCAATTCCAAGCAAATTGCCAAATGTAGCCATTGCATGAATCTCATCTTCTTCTCCCTGTCCTAGTATTGCGCCTACTTTTGCGGATGTCTCAAAGAGTGAAGCAGTTTTATGTTCAAGGACTTTGATATAATCATCCTCTGTAACCTTAAGACCTTTGGCAAGTTTAATTTCCATCATTTCGCCTTCGCTCATTTTTATTGCGGCATTAGAAATTTCACCTGAAACGCGTGGGTTATTTAATTTAGAACCAATATTGAGAATGATACCTAGAACAAAATCTGCGGTAAGGATGCTATTATTGTATCCATACTTTACATGAAAAGAAGGTTTACCTCGTCGAAGATCTTCTTCATCTATTATGTCATCGTGGATAACAGATTCTGTGTGCAGAAGCTCTATAGCTGAGGCAGCCATAAATGCATCATTATCAACTTTCGAAGAATTCACTTTTCCTATTTTTATACTTTCAGCAGCGAGCACTAGAATAAGTGGCCTGATGCGTTTGCCTCCATCACACGCGTACCTTAATGGGGAATAAAATTCCGACCAAGAATAGAGATCGAGCTCACGCTTGAGTGCATCGTCGATTTTTGACCGATATTCACTGAACTGTTCCATTAGAGGATTGGCTTCCAGGTTTCTTCTATTCAAAGATTCTGCTCTTGCCTACGATATCTTGAAATGATGATCATATTAATGCTTTACCGGATAGAATATCTTCTAAAATAACAGGTTGTAGACTGATTTTGCTCCGGCCGGGATTTGAACCCGGGATCTGCGACTCGAAAGGCCACAATGCTTGACCGGACTATGCAGCTGTTTTGATGTTATCAGCTACTACACCACCGGAGCACTTCATGAAGCTTGAAATTCATTTCACATAAAATCCTTTCTTATAAATTATTGGTGTCTAATTTAAAAGAATATGCAGTCTGTATAATATGTTCTAACAAATAACTTTTCATTAAAATAAGTTGCCTGAATGTGTTTCTTAATAGGGTTGCTAATAGGATTTTTACAGATTGATTCACTCATGGATCGATGTCAAAACCTATATATCTTTTATATTATCGATTTTTACCTGTGGGCCCATAGCTCAGCCTGGTAGAGCGACCGGCTCATAACCGGTCGGGCAGGGGTTCAAACCCCCTTGGGCCCATTATATATACGAGTTCATATACTCGCAGATGGTATTATGCGGTAAGTGCTTTTGAAGGAGCAAGATCATAAATGCCAACCAAACTGACCACGACAATTTCAAAGATTGCTTGTATACCAAATTCCGTCAATTCAGAATTAGTTAACTACTTTTATGAATACATGAAAAATGATGGTGCATCAGAGCGTCATCAAAATAATGATCTAAAAGTAGTGATTGCTTATGCCAAATTTTTAGGTCCAGACATTATCTTTTATGATATTCAGAAAAAAGAACAGATTATATCATTCCTAGATACCAAGATAAAAAATGCAGAAATAGATCCAGACAAAAAATGGATAACTACTTGGAACCACAACCTACACAGGATTAAACATTTCTTTAGATGGTTTTACAATCACAGATGCAAAAGAGAAGAAGAAAGAATTGAACAATCAGAGTGGGAGACTCCATCTTTTGCTAGAATAAAGGAAAAGAGAACCAAGCGATTAAGCCCATACTCCGAAACTGAATTGTGGGAACACGATGAGATCCTTTCCATTGTCAAGTATGAACCTTGTTTATGTAACAAGGCTGCTTTGACTTTGTTTTGGGATCTAGATGCAAGAAACCATGAGATTACGTTACTAAAAATTAAACATATTCGACTTTTAGAGCGCTATGGTGGAGAAATTCCTCACGAATCAAAAACTGGTACCGGTCCTATTTTGCCTACATGTTCCTTTCCCTATGTGCGAGATTGGCTCAACAAGCATCCATTCAAGAATAGTCCTGATGCAAGATTGGTTTGCAATCTTCATAATGGGTCTCCTGTCAGACCTGAAGTCATGTGGACAATTATGAAGCAATTACGAAGCAGAATAATTCGTATGCTTGAAAATGCCTCTTAACGATAGTCTTTGTTCCTTTGCAATCTCTCGAGTAGTCTTACCTTGGTTGTATAGCTCTATGACTTTGTCTTCTCTTTCAGTTTATAGTCACTTGACAATGTGCTATGCTGTTACTATAATAAGGAACTCACCTGCCTATATCTTTTCTCTGATACCTTCTGATATCAATCATTCTTGTGCTGATGCCCATATTCTTTCCTTGATTTCACCTGTTACCATTGGATATTTTTACGGAGCCTGTACAGTTGATATAGGGTGTACCATAAAGGCTATGCCATAAAATCTGAAAATGTACTTTGCTTTTGATTCTAATGTAAAACTATTAGTAAAGACAAGAACAAACATTCCAAGTCATAGCATAACACTCAGGGAAGGAAAGGAGAAAGTGACAGAGAGATTTGTGAAAGAAGATACACAGGGTATAAACCGCTTTGAGTCGAAAGAAAGTTAATGAACCCTGTTACCGGCTTTTTCCTCATGCATTAGATCTATTGCGTAATTACTAAAGAAAATCTCTTTACGATGGTCATCCTAATCTGTAGGTTTTTAGAATAACATCCTACCATTAGCTCGCATTATTCTGAAATTTACTAGTCCTGAAACAATGTCAGAAGCATGATCATATCT
>JAFAQB010000050.1 GCA_019246625.1 Nitrososphaeraceae archaeon | reverse complement strand
TCTTGACGGTGTGTTTCTTCCTTTTACCCGAATAGTGACTCTTCCTCCTTTTCTTGTTTTGAGGCCTTGGAATTTCCTGTTCTGTAGAGTCTATGAATGCTTTAAAACCAGGAAAGTACTGTTCCACTTCATCTATAGTTTTTAATCTCCTTGTTCTTCTTGTACGTTTGTATATTTTCTCTGGTAATGGAACACACTCTTTTACTAATGGTTCTAGAATAGTCAAGTCCCTGCATACATTGCTTTGATCAAGGTCAAATAGAAATCCTGATAATGTATATGTAATGTATAATCTGTAGTAGACTAGCAGCATAACGAATCTTTCTTTGACTTTCAGCTTATATGGTCTACCAGTCAACTCCAATACCTCTTTGTCTCTCCCTATTTGAAAGACGCTTTCTTTCATATTCATAATATTTTGATTCTATTTGTTTGGAAATGATATCAAATTCTGTTATCTCTAATCCAGTAAACGATTTGAAAATAATGGTTTTCTAGAAAGTCGAGTGTAAGAAGACATCAATACAGTATCGAATATGTCCAGATCCGATGGAGAATATAGAATTAAGCTTTCAATTACGCAATAGGTCTAATGAAAATAGATGAAGCGTAGTTACTCTGATACTATACCATTAGAGAAACAAGGAACAAACTATAATGTCAGTTATAAAAAGGCTATTTGGGGAAATGCCTTACATCAAGGCTTACAAGAACACAGAATAGGGAATTGTCATTCAGATGTATGCTTACGATATGCACAGACTAACAAATCTTGTAATTATCGTGATGGTTTCTACATGGCCGTTATGCAATACAACAAAAAATACAGATATAAATTAAGGAGAAAGTAACAATCAAATATATTGTGGAAATAATCAATAGTTGGTGAATTAGTGTAGAAGAGTATATTGATGATGCCTTACAGTCGTCACGAAGAAAGCTCATAGTATCAGAAAATGATATTGATCTTGTTACTAACATCAGAAACGAGATCTTCATTTTAATGATTGAGGAATCCCCTGGCTCTGCAGGTGGAAGAGGAGGAGGTTCTGGAAGCAGACGAGTTGGGAGAGTCATAGGATTTTCATGTAATAATGGAACTTGTACAAAGTATTTTGAGGTTACCGAACGCGAAAAGGTCGAACAGTTTGATATTCCTTACAGTGCCATTGCAATGGATATTAAACTTTCAACGGGTAAGCCGTTTGTTGTGCAGGGAATCGTCGATCCTGAACTTGTCAAATCGTATCGATCTTTAGTAAATAACCTAAAATAACATCAAGATGTCAATGAAAATTTGTATGATGACCAAACCCCTTCACTGGCAGGCTCAGGGTGCAATTATCGATCCAAGCATCACATGTCAAAAATGAAGATGAAGCCAGATGCAGCTAAACCTAAACAAGATCTGTTCTCATCGGTAAGAACAACAAGGCTCCTATCAATATAGATATAGTCATTCATTCACTTTTTCAATTATTTTACAGTTAGGACACCATTGACGGCATGCTATCATCTCTGGCGTACAACCGCAGCCTATCAAATTAATTCTACCTGGAAGTAAACGAATCAGATTGTTGGTGTAGACGTTATCGCAGGTTAGTGCTTTGAGAATTGTTGGAATAATGGTTTATCCTACTGATGCATACTAGTGAACAAACTTGAACTCAAAATTCCAAGTTATGCCAATGGTTCTATTCATGCTTGAGCTGGCAGGACCAGGACTCAGTATATACACTTACCTAATCTTGGATTCTGGAGCTATCATTGGTACCAGTTGTTCTTCTCTCGTTATACATTGCTAATACAAATTTTAGTTAACAACGATTTCATTTCAGAATCATCGTCATAGTATAGATGGCGCATCAATTACCTTCCCATATCTTGACTCAACTAATCTTGCAAGCTTTCTTGCATGACTTCTATAACCATATCTACTTGAAGTAGGCAATGAGGACCATCCATTTAACATAGTATCAAAGTTACCGACTATGATAAGCTTCTGTCTAGCTCTGGAAATAGCAACATTTAGATTTTGTAAAGTACCTGCTGGCCTACAATTCTTTCTGAGTTATTTCTAACCAAAGAGACAACAACTCTGTCAGCCTGAGTACCTAATGCTGCTGTAGTCGTAGTCACATGAATATCGCGGCAACTCATCTGCTGCAGATAATTTTTAAGATATACTCTTTGCCCTTGATAACACGTAACACCAACTATGGATTTGTCATTCTCTGCGAGATAGTTGATCGTAGATCCTTGCACATGCTTTAGCTTCCATATCGTTTGCCCAAGACGAAGATAGAATCTCTTCTTCATTCAAGACTGCTTGTTGCTGTTCATGATGACAATGGGGAAACTGGAAAAGTCTCTATAGAGAGAGAAGGAAATAAATGAAATCATTGAGGATCTGAAAAGTAATAAAGGTACCAGACACTTACTGGTAGGAGAATCAGGTATATGAAAGTCTGCTTTACTCGATGAGGTTTACAGGAGGTTTACAGAAGAAGAGCAAAATGAAAGAAAGCGACTATGTGTAGGTTATTACAGCAAAAAGGAATCATTAATACACGCTGTTTTTATAGGTCAGAGCTCATATAGCTGATCACATATAGTTATTTGTAAAACGTATCTAGATCCTCAATAGATTTCAAGATATGTTGCGTTGGCGTATTCGCACATACACGAAGGTGACGGAATTATCAGTCTTTTACAAACACAATCAGCGATTCTTTCTTATTCTATGATAATTTCTTTGACTTCCCATCAGGATATTTTATTTTTACTTCCCCTCTGAGATCGGTATCGATTGTATTCTTTTAAGTAATTCTTTGTTTTGTAATTACTGGCTCCTTACTGATATTTTATACCCAACCGAAAATGGCTTGAATTAGTATCTCGCTTAATATAATGAATCATAGATGGCTATAGTTTTTACCATCGGACATTCAAAACTGCAAGTGGAGTGATTATATTTCTATTTTGAAACATAATCTCGTAGACTTAGTAGTTGATGTATACTGTTATCTTGCATCTAGAGCATGCCTGCAATTTAACAAGGAACAGATGATTATAGAGCTCAGGAAGAAGGCTGTATCATATGGAAAAACAAGAGATTTAGAGCCTATGCTGATTATATGGCAACCACATCCTTTGCAGGAGGTATCAATGAATTACTTTTGCATAAAATATAGCAGGTTAGCTATCGTGTGCGCAGAAGCAGTACCATGGCGTTGTCATAGAAGAATGATACAAGATTATCTCGTTATGGTGGAAGGTGTTAGTGTATTTAATATTTTTGACATCAAAAAACCGTCAGCTCCCCATGAGTTAACATCATTTGCGCGTCTCATTGATGACAAGATCATTGCCTATCCAGAAAATGTGAGATAGACAGCTAAATTTCAAGTATGTCGAAGAAATGACATTAACAACCTAATACCAATAACATAATCCTTCAGATGTCAAAGTGTTAGCAAATATATAGAATGGAAACAAAAGAAAATTACAGGAGGCAGGAAGATAACATATCTTAAAAAGGAACAATAATAATACTGGCAATAAGTAGGTGCATTAGTTGTCATCAAAGATGTTAGCTGCAGTTGTTCCATCAGTAAATGGAAAGTGGGAAGTCAAAGAAACGCCCACCCCACGACCAGGCACTAATGAGGTGCTAATAAAAATTCATGCTAGTGGCATATGCTATACAGATGTACATGCTACTAAAGGTGCCTTGGGAGTGAAATTTCCTTATACAATAGGACATGAACCTGCTGGAGAAGTTGTTGCTTTAGGTGAAGGTGTGGCAACACGAAAAGTTGGCGATAGAGTAGGAGTACCTTGGTTGCAATCAACATGTGGTAGATGTGAATGATGCCAACGTGGTAAATTATTCTTTTGTCCTAACCACATAGCAACTGGCATCAATATTGCTGGTGGTCATGCTGAATATATGGTTGCTTATGCTGATGCTACTCAATTAATACCAAATGGAGTGTCATATGATCAAGCTGCACCTATATTTTGTGCAGGATATACAGTATATAGTGGCTTGAGGTTAGCTGATCCCAAACCACATGAACGTATTGCTGTAGTGGGCATAGGCGCGCTAGGCCACCTTGGAATACAATACTCCAAAGCTGCCGGTTTTGAAACAATTGCTGTCACACATTCAAAAGATAAAGAAGAGTTAGCGTACAAACTTGGAGCTGATAATGTCGTTTCAGATGGAGAAGCATTGTTAAAACAAAAAGGTCAACATGGTGATAGTAGCCCAGACTGGGGTGAAGGAGGAGGAGCAGATGTGATACTGGCTACAAGTAATTCCTATAAAGCAACTGCAGATGCAATTAAGGGTATCAGGCCAGATGGACGTGTAGTTTTAATGGGAGTTTCATCAACAGAGACTCTGACAATCTCTCCAGAGATCTTATTTAAGCGTGCTCGTATCATAGGTTCTACACAAAATGATCGAGATCACCTGTATGAAGCGTTAGACTATGTTGCAAAAGGTAAAGTGAAGGTAATGACTGAAACATTCCCATTAGAAGAAATTAGCAATGCATATGACAAGGTAGTTAATGGAAACATACGATTTAAGGCAGTAATAAAGCCTACCAAGTAAATTTGTTCATTCACGATTTTTCATTTTAGAGATGGTCCAATAACCATTGTAGACTGTAGCTTAATTCAATCGGTACGTATGTTACCATAGCATTTAAGGAGGTTTACAAGCATATGAATTTATTATAAAGCATTACTTTCAATCCTGCTTCTACCTTTTGTACTTTGAATTTCCTAGAAACTAGACCCTCTCCT
>JAFAQB010000047.1 GCA_019246625.1 Nitrososphaeraceae archaeon | reverse complement strand
TCTCTGTATCCATCCATTTCCAAATAGCAACATGACTTCTTTTTATGAATCTTGATAAAGCTTTTGCAGTGCTTCTGTATGATAAACCAAGAAAGTAAAATAAATATAGATCGTGGTAAATATCGTCATCAGAAGATGTTCTACTTCTTGTTTTAATATGTAGCAATATGAAGAACAGGATGCCTTCAGCTATAGTCTTTCTGTTAAGTTAACACAGCAGATAACGATAATAAAAGATAAAATAGCTGTTTATTAATAACTGGAGTATAACGAACGGGAGACCTTTCCTCAAATATACCTGCAACTCTCAAGTTGACTTTTTCAAATTATCAGCTGAAGTATATAACATGAAAGTTTGAAGATAGCTGAGGCGTTTGCTACGACATACCCTGTAAATTAAGAGAATACTATAGCTTATGCTAAAGGAATTGATGTCTCGGATTCTGATCTAATTCCTCTGCTTCCATCATTACAAGATAGTTAACACATTGACAATCATGTAATATTTTTGCCTCACGTGAAATAATGTATTCTCTGATGTACTGTTCGTTGAATCTCACTTTCGAAAGACATTCCACAATGAGTGCATATATAAATTCCAAACTGTTCCATATCACCTTGTTTAAGAATCGCAATCTCATTTTCTTCTTCGGTATTCTCCGCAATTATATATCCCTGTATATGGTTTTCTGTAAAGATATGTTGTATTATTTGCTTAATCTTTTGAATACTATTTTCATCAATAAAAGTAATGATATCGTTGTTGTTATTGTTATTCCCATTGCCGTGGACATAATTTGGAATAGATTTTACTTTGGCGTTATTGACAATAATATATCTCAAATCGCTAGTGAGGTATGATATATCTACTCTAACGACCATGAATGATGATAACCTATTGTTAGGTCTCTTAACTTCGTTTCTGATATTTGTTTCTTTATAATAACCTCGTTATTTTTACATTCAGACTTTACGGGCTTCGATTAAATGATGCAACTTTATGACCTTCTTCGTGAGATTTTGGTTAATTTTTGATTATGAGTCAATCTTTTCTTCCATGTCTATATAACTTTGTGTTTTCATTCCCAAATTGTATAGTTCAATAACAAAGTCCCTTTCTGTAATCTTTTAGGATTTGTAAAATTTCCCTTAACTGGTCGTATCTAAAATTAGCAGCTCTGATATCATTCACATTTACATTGAGTTTATGTAATTCATCATAAATTGCCTTATGCTTTTCTATTGTTTCTATTAGCGCCTGCTTAGTGAAAGGCTTCTGCAATAATTCTATAAATTGTTTTAGTTGTGCGGAATCTTTCGATATATACTCGACATTGCAAGATGCAAGTATTATCCGTTGCTTGGGGTTTATTGCAAGAATTTCCTTTGCAACTTGTATGCCGTTCATCTTTGCCATTTTGTAATCTAGTATAACTGCATCAAAAGGTTTATCATGCAAAGATGGACCTGTCGTCAAAGTTAGTTTTTGGGATCTATAAACTTTCAGACAATCTTCACCATTATCAGCAATCCTAACTTTGTGGTTTCGTTTTTTTAATAGCTTTGTATAGGTTCGTGCTATGGATTTCTCTTTTTCTCCTATAAGAAACCTCATACCATTTGTATCTCCCCATAGCAACCCATGCCAAATATGTTTATAATCAAAAATTCTATTACAGGGCCTAACAACCATTCTTAATAAATTTGATCTATATTTTTAGATGTTGGAAAGCTAATGATTGACTCGACAATTTGACAAAAGAGTTAGCAATTATTTACTAATATTCCTAACATTAGTACTTAATATATTAAAAACACCATTACAGATAACAAGTATAGAGAAGGCACTGTATCACTTGGAGATGCATCGATAAGAAAAGCCATTAGAGGCAAAGAATAGGGATTGGAATGTAATTACTGAAATCTCAAAGCTGTTCCTTACTATACAGAGACTACAAGAAGCAACATTATCCCATGAATAATACTGGGATGGTATGATGTAATTATGCCGAAAATAATTATCTTAATGAACATCGGATGCAACTTTCAATGAATCTCTTTGGTAACCTGCTGTCTGCAAAGTGAAGGTGCATATACGAAGCTAGAGAGTTATATACTATGAAGCCATCTTTTTTATTACCTATACCAATTCCTCTTTTCATAATATATGCAAATTTTGAATCTCTTGCAATATTTTCTATTCTGGAATAATGGAACTCATGACCTCTGATATTTGGGATCTTGCCAAAAATGGATGCATTAGAATTCGCTTCTGTATAATTCAACGTCAACTTACCACTGATAAGAGTATCTGCATCTATCAACCCTATCATGTTATGTTTTTTCCGTTCATCTTTATTATAACCTCTAATTGATCTAGTAAGATACATCAACCCTCCACATTCACCATAAATTGGAATTCCATTTTCTGCTGCTTTAGAAATGGACTTTCTCATAGACTTATTCTTTTCAAGCTTGTCTGCAAGAACCTCTGGAAACCCTCCTCCAAGAATAACTCCATGAACGTTTTCAGGTAGTTTGTTATCATTTGTTGGACTGAAGAAAGTGAGCTCTGCTTTTCGTTTTCTCAAAGCCTCCAGATTGTCCGCATAGTAGAAGTTAAATGATTCATCTAGCGCTACTGCAATCTTTATTTGACCATTTGGGATGTGTCTATGAGACGATAAATCAGTCCAGTGTATTTTGTCTTTGTTTGATAAGTATTTTATTTTATCAAGGTCGATTTGCTCTGACACAAATTTTGCAGATCGAAAAATTGCTTTCTTCTGCATTTCTTCTAGTTCTGGTGTAGGGATAAGACCCAGGTGGCGTTCCACCATGGTAATTTGTCTATTACGTCTGATTATGCCTATTATGGGAATTTTAACTTTATCCGCAAAAGCTTCTGCGATAAAATTAGCATGCTTGTCTCCTGAAACATTATTGAGAATTGTTCCTATTATTCTTAACTTCTTATCAAAATGTAAAAAACCAGTTGCTATAGCTGCAATAGAGCGCGAGGCTTTTCCTGCATCAATTACAAGTATCACAGGTGCGTCAAGTATTTTTGCTACTTGGGCCGTACTTGATAAATCATTTTTGCCTGAAATTCCGTCGAAGAGGCCCATAACACCCTCAACTACTGCAATGTCGGCTCCATATGATGCATTAAGGAAACATTTTAAAACACCATTTTTGCCCATCATCCATACATCGAGATTTCGTGACTGCCTACCAGTTACGTATGTGTGATAATTAGGATCAATAAAGTCTGGACCAACTTTGAATGGTTGAACTTGTAACCCCTTTTTTTTTAGTGCATACATAATAGCAGCAGTTATTGTAGTTTTACCAACTCCACTAGTTACTCCTCCGACAACAATTCGTGGTATATTCATTTAATTACCTGCTGAAATTTTTTATCTTCTCCCTTAGCTCTATCAAAAACGGACATTTAACAATTATTTCTTATTCTAGGATGCACGTATTTGTAAATACGTTATAGATAAATATAAACATAATTTCCTCTATACTAATTCTCCAGATTATTACACATTTACTAATCCTGCTAGGGCAAAAATAGATAGAGAACCGACACGGCTTGGTGTCTTTGGCCGGTATGTGTAGTAAGAGCAGAGGGTGTACTGGATTTATTACGTTGGTTATTGAGTTGATGATGATGTGCCTGTAGTGTTAGTTGTTATCTTCATTACAGTATTATAAACTGCAGTCATATTTTGGGCAGGATATTGAAGATATGCATATAGTAGATAATATCCTGGGCTTGCTGTATGTGGTATAACAAAACTTATAGGATTACCTGTATAAGCTCCGAGTTTGATCGGCGTCGAAAATGCTATGTCAAATTCAGGGTCAATATCTGAAATAGATTTGTTAGTTGGCGGAAAGGGTGGAGTTATTGGAGTTAATATTACAGCAGCTGAAGTATACTTGATATCTGCATCGAATTTATGACAAATCTCTCTCCAACTCTAAGTGCAGGAACAGGTTCGCTTAATCTGTATTCAGGATTTGAGACAGCCACATTATGTTGGCCTGGAACTTTTGGGTTATTTCCTAAGAGTATGAACTCTTGTTCTAGTGTTGCATTCTGACCAATGCAGTATAGCAGCTTTGGAAGAGAGGGAAGAGTAAGAATATTATCTGTGCCTAACCGCAGTTGCCTTGACAAACTTTTGTCTTGAGTCTGCTGAGCATAAACAGGATTTTCAGGAAATTTTGATTCAATATGGAATTAACTCTAATCAGAACATCCAGATTTAGAATTGATCTCATTTTTAAAAGGTTTGAAGCGCTAAGGATTTGTTCTTGTATTGCAGTTTTGCTACATTTTTGGTATTTGCTACTTCAGCTGCATCACTTTTGAATGCTGTCTACTCTTACTAATAAACTGATAAAACAATATTAAAAATATCAATATCATACACAATACTAAAAAGCGTTATTTAATTATGTGCTGTGGAGTGACTCCTGTGTTACTCCGGAGTGACTCGAGTGACAAGGGAGGACTTGGCCTAACATGGATGTAAGGATGGTTTATAATGATGAGAAAATTGGTGGTTGTTCGATTTGTAACCAACAAATATCAGAAACTGAAGTATGAAGTGAAATATTAAATCTGTTCAATGAAACTTCCTACTCATTACTATAGGTAATCTCTATTATAAATGCATAAAGCGACAAGAAAACATTAATCTTGCAACTGATATCAAGGAAAAGGTCTTGTTCTTACAATCTCTTGGGGTAAGATAAACACTTAACAGCTACCATAAGGCTTTTCCGAGTCCGACAGCAGCAACCGCTTATGGCAACAGCAACGGGATAGGCCGGGTTTAGTGGAATCAGAAATGGATGAATAATTATTGCATACATAATAATATCACCCATGGTTAGTTTATATTGCAATATTGATTTGAAATTACTGTTTTGCAGGCGGAGAAGGAGGCTTACTTTCATTTACCTGCTTATTTATCGCTTCTGCCATGAAGTGATTGCTAACATTAACCTTAACGTCCTGAATTCCTTGTAGCTTGTAAATATTATCTCGTACGTCTTGGGCTATTTTAAAACCAAATACAGCTGGGCAAAAAGGGCTTGTTAAATGTAGATCAACATTCACCTTTCCAGCATCAAGGTCAACCTTATCAATTAATTCCAGTTCCATTATAGAGACGCCAATCTCAGGATCTACTATCTTTGTTAGCTCATCAAATATCTGTTTTCGTATCTGTGGGGTGTCTTGGCTCATTATTACTATTATTATTAAATTTGTACGATCCTATTTAACTCTTGCAGAGAAGAGGATGCAGCAATGATTAGACAAAAATAATAAAATGACAATATAAATCACTAACCAATTATTTATTAACATTTTGTTGTATATGCAAACTATCTATATGAGCAAATGAATGATATATGCTGTCCTGAGAATGCATGAATCCGCATATACATATATTATCTTGAGAAAAATAAAAAGTGGTCCACAAGTAAGCAACTAATAAATATATATTCAGCATTTCTAAAGCTATACAAGATAGTACAAACCACCAAACCACGATTGTGGTTTTTAAATAAATACCATTTTAGCAAATCAGTCGCTGATCAATCAAGTTATTAGCATTGATTTCATTTGATTACTAATGATTTCATGTTTTAAAATGTTAAAATAAAGCCCTCTAATTGCTTTAATTGTGTATAGATCAAGATCTGGCACTGAACTTGACAGATATGCATTCAAGTTTCTATCTTCGATAAGTGAAGACAGTGTTATATTACATTATGATATACTAGGTAGCGAAGCCCATTGCATTATGTTATATGAGGTTGGATTTTTGACTCTGGCTGATTTAAAGAAAATTTTGCAAGCATTAGATGAAGTAAAAATAAACTCCCGTGTTCTGGATACTGATGATTATGAGGATATTCATGAATCGATTGAAGCATTCGTAATAAAAGATGCAGGAAATGACTCTGGTGGGAAAATGCATACTGCACGTTCTAGAAATGATCAGGTAATACTTGACATACGGATGAAAGTCAGAGACGATATTAATGATATTTGCAATGCAATTATCGATTTAATAAATTCACTATTAGAAAAAGCAAATGAAAATAAAGAAACCGTGATGCCAATGTATACGCATTTACAACAAGCACAGATTGGAACTTTCTCCCACTTTCTATTGTCATATGGTGATGCTCTTTTCAGAGATATGGATAGACTCTATGTTTTATATGGACGAATCAATAAGTCCCCCCTCGGCGCATGTGCAATAGGCGGATCAAGCATTAGTATTGATAGAATGAAAACTGCAGTTCTATTGGGTTTTGATGGATTAATAAAAAATTCTGTTGATGCCACTTCTTCTCGCGATTCATTCATAGAATTTGCTTCAGCACTTTCTATCTTAATGATTACATTAAGTAGGATGGCAGAGGATTTTATAATTTGGTCCACATTCGAATTTGGGTATATAGACGTTGCTGACAAATATAGTTCAACATCAAGTGCAATGCCACAAAAAAAGAACCCTGACGTGTTGGAACTTATCAGAGCAAAAGCAGCATTAATGACAGGTAATTTGGTAGCAATGTTGTCAACAGTCAAATCCCTGCCATCAGGTTACAACAGAGATCTACAGGATTTGAAACCAACTCTATGGAAAATGTCAACCACAACACTTGAATCATTAAAAATAATGAATGGCTTGGTGAAATCACTTTATATACACAGGGAGAAGATGCTGGAGGCAGCAAGAAATAGTTACGCAATTTCATTTGACATAGCTGAACAACTCGTGGTGCAAATGGGTATACCATTTCGATCTGCTCACAAGGTCGTTGGAGCTCTCGTTGAAAAGGCCGTAAGTAAGAATAATATTGCATTCACTATGTTGCAGAAAGAAGATGTCGAGGCTGTATTAAATAATATTAAATCTAGTCTTCAAGCAGAAGAACTAATGCAAATTATAAGGGAGATGACTCCCATTAGATCGCTTGAATTAAGGATCTCGTCTGGATCACCTAATCCAAAAGAACAAGACACTGCTATCAGCTTTTCCTATCGTAAGCTAGCCGGTTATAGGGAAGGGGTGTCTAAACGCAAGAGATGTATTGCAGCAGCATTTGATAACCTTGGAAAATCCACAAAGAATTATCTTAATGCTAAAACATCCTCGTGATAAAAGTTGGATAATGAACGAACAAATTAGTGGCATAATGGATTCAGAAATTGTTTGCTATATATACAAAAAGAGATCAGAAAACTACCTTAGACTAGTAGTACATTTTTGCTTGTAGTATTGTTGCGTATGGAAGGGTAATTTTGATATAGGTTAGTACGATGTTCACACATCAAAAATGTTTGATATATGTTTTTTGATATATTTTTAACAATGTCATATGAGTCAAATACATACACACTCTCTTTACAATTACTACACTTGTATATTAATAATCTTACTTGATAATTCTGGTTACTATTTAGCGCCGTCTTGTTGTAATATTATTGTGGTATTATTGACTGATGGTATACCATGATATAAAAGGATAGCCCGGCCCAGATTCGAACTGGGGTCAAAGGCTCCAAAGGCCTCTATGCTTGGCCACTACACTCGGCGGAAACTTTTCCTCCACCGGGCTTCCGGGCGTATTTCCGTATATATTACTATCTTTATAATCTTACTCACGACATTTCTAAAAATGGTAATATCCTGTCTACAGGATCATCCATCTCATCAAGAATGAGCTTGGCTTTCTTTTTCTGTTTTTTGGCGTAATCATTATCAATGATCATCTTCTTTGTCAATCGAACAAGGTCGGTGGGGCTATAGGCTCTTTGTACTAGGCCTGATGATAGCAGATATTTTTCAACATAAAATTGGATTGGAGCAATAGAAATAGTAGGCTTTCCAAGGAGAGATGCCTCTGCTGTCATGGTACCTCCAGCTCCTATAAATACATTAGCCAAAGAGATTAACAACGTACCATCAATTACGCGCTGTATTACATGGGCCCTCCCTTCGTACCTTTCTGCAATTTCCTTTATCTGGTCTTCATATCTGCAAAGGATGGTTATATTAGTCGATTCAGACAAATCTTTCACAAGCGCATCAATCATAAAAATTTTGCTTCCCATCTTCTTGTCTGCAATATAGGAAGCTTTTGCTTCTTCGAGTCTTATCAAGACAGTCTTTTTGTGTCTATCTATGTTGTATTTATTAACTATAGTAGAAGATATTGGAATAGATGATATTGCAGTTCTTTTGAGCCATACAGCAGGGTCAAGTGCTCGATATTTTGTTATCCTCTTCTTGCAAATTCCAAATCTATACCAAGCAGAATACGGAATAACCCAAGGACAGAAAAGGTGATTCATCAGAGGGATTGTGAGTTTTGCGACCGAGTCGGCGTGGGGCGAGTCATTCAGTCCAATATGTTTTATCCCAAGACCAAATGCAACTCTTGACCCTTCAGGAGATGAAAACGTAACTGCTGTATCAGGTTCAAATTGTTTGATTATGTCAGCTAATTTAAATATTCTATTTGCACTTTCACACAGCTTTTCATATTTCCCAGCTCCTCCATGCCTTCCAATAATTTTTAGATCAAGGTGCTTGATTTTTGCAAGTTGGACTGCCTCTCTATAATCCCTAGATGTGCAAAGTAATTCATGGCCATGCTGACGAAGGGAATCCACAATAGGTTTAAAAAACATTACTTGCTTCGGTGTTAAAATATCAAACCAGAATTTCAATAGTATTAACCAGGCAATTTTTGATAGAAAAAAACTTTTCTTTAACCCTTTTTAGATAGCGTGGGAATAGGTTATTAGAGATGATTGGCAAGGAGACTCATTAACTTTGAGCGCTGGACTGTCATCAACAGCTATATATGGATTAAGCACAGAAGGATACAGAATTGCATCTTCTATTGCAGTCAAAGGATCAAAAGTTTCATTAATTGACGAATCTGCTCGAATGGCCATAAGATTAAAGCCAGATATCGCGCGTACATATCCTGATGTTAGTTCCCTTATAGAGGATGAGCCATTACTTGCTCTTGAGCCAATTGATATCGCAATTAGGGATGCATCCTATGTCTTTTTCGCACCGAGAATAAGAAAAGTTGGACAAGATGTAAAAAGTGATGTTACATCAAAGTTCAGAGATGCGATCAAAATGTTGAAAAAAGGAACGTCGGTGATTTATGCTTTGCCCACAGGCATCGGAGGTAATAATGAAAATATTACAATGATAGAGCATGTAACAGGTTTGTCAGTTGGTAAGGATGTTTTCTATTATTATATGCCCCAATGTAACGCAAGTGCCGCTTCTAGTTCAGAAATCCTGGTGGGCTCATTCAAATCAAAGCAGGATGTACAAATACCTAAAATGCTATACGAACCTGACGTTAGACGAAAGCTGAATTTTATTGATATAATATCAGCAGAATTTGTACATTCCATCAAAACATTAGAACATTACACTAGTGTGGCGAGCGTCTTGGAAATCTCTAAACATGTCCATGATAGTGAGATAAGTAGTGAATTAATGCACCATGCTTTTAGAGATATTTATATAGATGATATGGCAAATGGCTTGTACGATCTTAGAGCCATAGGCTCTTCACTTGGTGCAGCAGGACCATTGATGTATCTTGTTAATGGCACTATCAAATCTATAGAAGGCTATGTCAAACACATCATAGATGAAATCAGGGGAATGCTTAAGAAACGTGACCTAAAGGCAAGTCGAACAAAAGTATCTATTGCTTGGACGTTAGATCCTAACGAAATGAGGGGAGACAAAATAGAGCTACTATCTTCACTTGAAACAAAATTAAAAGACTATATTGGAGATGTGGACCGCCAACAAGGTTCTGATCTTGATCTATATCCAACAGATAAAACAATGATAATTCTTGCATGTACTAAGAACGACTTTGCCAAGGTTTTTTCTAAAAATAAACAAATATCGGAAGGGATTCTAATGAAGGCAAATCCTGCCTGCGAAACTATCGGTTGAGATTGGGAAGAAAAATCGTACATTACTATAGAATTCAGGATATATAGATATATTTTGTTTGATAAGCTACATGTAACAATCATGTTTGGACTTTTTTATATAATATATTTTATTTAAATTAACTCTAATAGGAATAACATAATATCATCAGAATTGGTTCTTCAAGATGAATTCCATGCAGATTGTTTCTTGTTATATTCCTCCCTGGAATATTTTATTCTAGCAGGATGTCCCATTACAACCACATCACGTGGAATATCTTTTGTTACTACTGCAGCCATTGCGACCACACTATTTTGCCCTATTCTGACTCCTGGTTTTATAACTGCCCTGCTACCGATGATAACTCCGTCCTCTACTATAACTCCAGACATTTTTGGACTCATAGGATATGGATCGTTGGTAAAAGTAGCACCTGGACCAATGAAAACATTCCTGCCAATTATTGTTAGTGGAGGAATATACACTGAACCTTCTATCCTTGTGTTTTCACCAACTCTTACTTTATAATCGATATGTGTAAGGGAGCCAACCATTACATTATCTTTGATTTCAGTTTCATCTCCAATATATGCAAAGTGCCAAATCTTTACACCTTTGCCGAGTCTTGCAGTAGATGAAATATAATTTATTACTGGCGAATTAGAAAAATCCTTGTTTGCCATTGTTTAGATGTGCCACGGGTTACCTTGATTTATAACTTTAGGTGGTATTTTATCATGCCATTTTTGCAAAAAGTCAATATCCTTTTGTTTTTCACGAAGTTCATCAGGTAATAAAACTGGTATCTCATCAATAATTGGATAGAACCGGTAACATTTGGCACAGAATAAAATCCCTTCGCTTATTATGATGTCGTCGTCGGTTTTATTATTATTGTTGTCTCCCCGTTTTATATTTATTTCAAACAATTCTAGAGGATAGTGCTTATCAATAGGGCATGCAAGAAGGTCCAGCATAGATTTTCTCATTTGTCTATTTCAGATCCAGGTAAACTGGAGATCCAGTATTGTTAGATAAAAGTGCTGCTTCGGCAACTTTGGTAACGTTAGTGGCATCAGCTGCTGATACCACTGGCCCTCTTATCTTTCCTTCTATGGCGTCTAGGAAATTTTTTAATTCTAATGTAAGGGGCTCCTGAAATTGCTGTCGACGCGGGATAATTGTGGCTTCTCCATGATCTATTTTGATTTCTTGACTAATAAAATCGCCCATAATAATTCCATCAGTACAAACAGCACTAAATCTTCTAACTCTTTGCGGGGTAATCCAATTTGATGCAATAATCGCTACCCTTTGGTCATTAAATCCAAGCATGATAGTCGCAAAGTCTTCATACATGTGAAATTTCTTACCAGCGCGTGCAAAAACAACATGTGGTATGCTATTGAATAGAAACATTGCCGTGTCAATGTCATGGACTGATGTATCATATATTATACCTACGTCCTTGACATGCAATGGCATTCTGTTTTCTCTATGAAATTCCATCATCAATAAATCTCCATACCTTTTGCTATCTATAAGTCGCTTAACATCCTGAACTGCAGGATTAAATCTCTCTATATAACCAGATGTTAGAATCAGTTTTTTCTTCTGGGATATCTCCACCATCTCTTCACACTCCCTAGAAGAGAAAGAAAGCGGTTTTTCAACGAAGACATTTATTCCCCTTTCCATTATTTTTTTTGCAACTACCGAGTGAGTTTTGGTAGGGGTGCATACTAGACAAGCATCCAACTTTTCTGTATTGAGCAAATCATCAATGGAATGATATGAGTTTGTGTTATATCTTTCAGCTATTTCTTTAGTACGCTGTGCATCCATATCGCAGACAGCTGAGAGGACACCAAAGTCATGGAGGACTCTGGCATGGTTTTTACCCCATCCACCTACACCTATGATGGCCAGCCTAAGCTTGGAGTCTATGTCTACCATACTGGAGTTAACCAGCCAAGGTATTCTTCTATTTCTGCAGATGCAATTTTTGTATACATTTCTCGGATACTTCTCGTTACCGGTCCTTCTCTTCCGTCGCCTACCTGAATGCCATCGACATTTGTAATAGCAATAATTTCAGCAGCTGTTCCTGTTAGAAATAATTCATCTGCCATGTATAACTCAGTTCGGACAATGGGACGCTCAGTCAATTCATATCCCATGTTCCTTGCGATAGTTATCGTACTATCCCGCGTAATTCCTTCCAATACTGAATCTGCAGTAAACGGTGTGTACATCTTCTTGTCTCTGACCATAAAAATATTTTCTCCAGCTGCTTCGCTGACGTTGCCTTCAGCGTCAAGCAAGATCGATTCGTCATATCCATTTCGTCTGCTCTCTTGTGTTGCCAGTATAGAATTAAGATAATTTCCAGCAGCTTTAGCCATGGGTGGTGTAAATGTATCATGAATTCTACGCCAGGAAGAAACACATGCGTTGATCCCTTCTCCTTTAAAATATTTAGCGAAAGGAAAAATTATGATTACTGTGTGAGTAGGAGAATCCCTTGTAATATTAAGATCTATGCCATGCATCCCTACAAATGTCAAAGGCCTTATATAGCATGATTCCCTGATGCTGATCCTTCTTAGTAAATCTATTGTAGCATTGCATAGATCCTTTGTGGAATAATTTAAAGCAAATGAATAAACTCTTGCAGATCGATGAAGTCTTTCCATATGTTCTTTCAATCTAAATATGTAAAGGTTATTTCTTGCAAAGTATCCACGAATACCCTCAAAGACTGATGTACCATAGTGTAAAACGTGACTCATAACAGGAATGGTTGCATCTTCCCATTTTACAAATTTACCGTCGAACCAGATGAATTCTGCACCTTTTGTTCTCATTTAAAGCAAGTCGCTTTGTGGCTTATAAAAATCTTCTAAACTAGATAAAGCCGTCTTTGGGAAATTTTATTCCCATTGTTTTAAATGTCAGATCAGGAGATTTTGCGAATTTTTCTACAATTTCCCAGTTATCTATAATCTGATCAACAACTTTTTCAGGAACTTTGTCTTGCCAATGGGCTTCTCCTTGCCTTCCTTGAATTACCTGATGATAAAGCATGTTTTTTACAGCAGAAGATGAAATTTTAAGCCGCTTTGCTTTGATGGGATGAAGTCTATATATCTTTAATGCAAGTCTTTCTATTCTGTCACCAGTATACGCAATGAAAGTTTCTTCCTGAATATTTTTGACTATTTGGTTTCTTAACATCCATGAATATGGTGAAACTATGGGTGGCAAATATTTTATAAAAGGAGAGAGAAATGCGTAGTCGGGCAAAATTTTAACGTTATCATTGCTATTAAGGACAGATTCTATCATAGCTTTTCTAATTTTATAAGGAAAGGGAAAGCTCCTTGTGTTGATCTCTGCATTGCCCTTCAAAAATCTCACAGGGAAAACATACAAGTTATATTCTTTTTGCAGGAAAGAGATGACATCCTCATGAGCCTTAGTCATTGGATTCAAGTGTCCAAGGTAGATGGCAGCAGGCATTTCTTCCCATTTTTTAAACCAAAAGAGCTTTACAGATAACAAAAAGTATCGGAGAGCCCTTATGAGCTTCTCTTTATTTCGATTTCAATCGTAGACACGTTTCGTGTTCTGCCATCCTCTGACTGAACAGTTTCGGAGCCAATTCTTACATCGTCTATCTTGTAACCTGCATTCTCCATTCTCTTTAGGATGATCTGGGAAACGTCTACTGCTCTTCCGATGCTCAAACCTCTTGCCTTAATTGTCACCGAAGGCTGGTTGGCCAGTTGAATGAGTGTCGATGTGACGTATGCCATAAGAGGTTTCTTTCCTATGTATATTGCGTCATGAGTTCCTTCTTTCTGTATTTGTTGATTCTGTTGTGGTTGTGCTTCCGACATTGAAGATGTAAATGCTTTAGGATAATTTAAATCTAGAAGATGGTTAAACAACAAGTGACTTTCTATAGGTTTCTACCTGTCTATTAACTTAGGTCTGGATGCCATAGACAGCTGGAGAATGACACGGAACCTTAAATACACCCAAGTCACAAAAGGAACCTCACGGATACGTTATCAAAAGTGCTTTATCTATTCTTTGCCCCTTGGATTCCAATTGTTGTATTGATTTTAGGCAACTTGAAGCATAACATAGACTACAATGAATTTTGGAGAGGCACTACTATTGCATTAGCATTTGATGATATTCTAATGCAACCTATCACTGCGATTTGATTTAGTGGGGTCGGCCGGATTTGAACCGGCGGCCTCCAGCGCCCGAGGCTGGCATCATACCATACTAGACAACGACCCCTGCCTAGTTAAAATCTTATAATGTGCATCTATATGAAATATTTGTAGCTTATTACACCTCTTATTACATACGCCTCTGGATCCATAGTCCAATTCTTCTACTCTTGATCTTAATGAAGTTTCTCGATATCTAGCAAGCTGAAAATTTCTGTGCAATAGTATTTGCAAGCAGCTTAATATGCTCATAAAATGTTGACTTGTAATATCAAATTCAAGAAACAATTGATACAAAAAGATGTATGCGTCTATCTATTATCAAAGCAAAGACTATGCCTTTCTAGAAGAAAGTCTAAAAGGATCTTTTTATATTGAACATGGGAATATGATATGAATTCCGTTGTTAAAGTTGGTGCCACAAAAGAGAGGAAAATTAGGATCGATTCAAATCAATCAACAAGTTTTCTTTGGGAAGGTGAGAATGTCTTTTCAACGCCTTCAATGATCTCTGAAATGGAAGAAACTTGTCGGCTCCTTCTTAAGGAGCAATTTATAACTGATGCAAAATGGGATTCTGTGGGAACATTTGTGGAAATAAGGCACTTGGCTGCAACACCTGTTGGAGCAGAAGTGCTTCTCAAAGCTAACGTTATTTCAGTAAATGGGAAACGGGTTATGTTTGATGTTGAGGCATTTGACAGAATAGAAAAGATTGGAGAAGGAAGACATGAAAGGTTCATAATCTATATACCTAAGTTCAGAGCTAGGTTCATTGCAAAGCAGAAAGAATTAGCAATAAAAAATCCCGTGTAAAACTATAAAAGAGGCATAAGAAAAGATGTAATATTCTACTAGGTGATATGTGAAATGGCATCAGTTCAAACTACCGCTGGCGGAATGCCAGTATTAATTTTAAAGGAAGGAACTAAAGAAAGCAAGGGCAAGGATGCCCAAAAAAACAATGTTACCGCTGCTAAGTTGATCGCAGAGATTGTAAAGACTAGTCTTGGTCCACGTGGTATGGATAAAATGCTAGTTGATAGTCTAGGTGACGTTACAATTACAAATGATGGCGCAACAATCTTGAAGGAAATTGATGTTCAACATCCAGCAGCCAAAATGATGGTCGAAGTAGCCAAATCAGTAGACAATGAAGTTGGTGATGGAACAACATCTTCTGTCGTTTTTACAGGTTCATTGCTAGCAAGAGCTGAAGAGTTAATGAACAAGGACGTCCATCCATCAGTAATTGTAGATGGCTATACAGCTGCATCTGAACAAGCACTTAAAATATTGCAAAAGATTGCAGTCAAAGTAGACGTAAATGATAAGCAACAATTGCAGAAAATTGCCCGAACAAGTATGGATTCTAAACTAGTTTCCGACGATAGCCCGACTTTAAGCCAAATAGTAGTTGATGCTACAAGACAAGTATCTGAAAAGATCGGAGATAATGAAGGTTTGAAGGTCGATCTAGACAATATAAAGGTCGAAAAGAAAGCAGGAGGATCTATGGGTGATACAAAATTGATCAAAGGTATCGTACTTGACAAGGAAGTTGTTCATGCAGGTATGCCAAAGAGAGTTGATGGAGCTCGGATAGCATTACTAAATTCTGCTCTCGAGATCGAGAAGACCGAAATGAGTGCTGAAATACGTATCAACGATCCCCAACAGATGCAAATGTTTCTGGATGAGGAGAACAAGATGCTCAGGTCTATGGTTGATAAGGTTATATCGGCAGGAGCCAATGTAGTATTATGCCAGAAGGGTATTGATGACATTGCACAGCACTATTTTGCAAAAGAGGGCATCCTAGTGGTAAGACGTGTAAAAGAAAGTGATATGTTCAAATTATCAAAAGCAACTGGAGCTAGAT
The DNA here is from genome assembly GCA_019246625.1 of Nitrososphaeraceae archaeon. GTDB lineage: Archaea > Thermoproteota > Nitrososphaeria > Nitrososphaerales > Nitrososphaeraceae > Nitrososphaera_A. The sequence continues at coordinate 10,117 of JAFAQB010000047.1, read as the reverse complement.
TAGTAAATAATCTAGATGATCTAACTGATAAAGACCTCGGTTCTGCCGAATTAGTAGAAGAACGCAAGGTAGAGACAGACAAATGGGTATTCATTGAAGGTTGCAAGAATCCGAAAGCGGTTACTGTTCTTATAAGAGGTGGATCACAGAGAGTAGTAGATGAAGCTGATCGTTCTATGCATGACGCCTTGATGGTAACAAAAGATGTCCTCGAAAGGCCCGAAATAGTTGCCGGAGGTGGATCTACAGAAGCATATATTGCAAATGAATTGAAGCAATGGTCAGGCAACTTAGAGGGGAGAGCACAATTGGCGGTTCAAAAATTTGCCGAAGCACTTGATTCTATTCCACTGGGTCTAGCAGAAAACGCAGGTATGGACCCAATAGATACTATGACAGAATTAAGAGCAAAGCAGAGCAAAGGTTCAAAATGGACTGGTATAGATGTTAGAAACACAATTGTTACTGACATGTTCAAGCAGAACGTACTGGAGCCAGTAGTTGTAAAGGAACAAATTATAAAATCTGCTACTGAGGCCGCTTCTATGCTCCTGCGAATAGATGATGTAATAGCATCAAGCAAATCCAAAACACCATCTCCTCCTCCAGGTGGTGGCGGAATGGGCGGAATGGGCGGAATGGGCGGAATGGATATGGAGTAAATCTTTAAATCCTAATTCTTCCTTTTTATCTAGAGAAATTGCCTGCATTAAATTATATATGACTAATATAACCATAACACTGTTATTTGATGTTACATTAATAAATCCTACTCCATGCGTTGCACTCATCAATACAAATTTGTGCATTGATTTACATGATTTTCTTTCAAGCGTGGTTTGCCATAGATTGCTTGCTCTTTGTTTACATTTTTCAGTATGGATATGCACAGATTGTATTTTTGGTTAGTGGTAAGCGACAAAAGAACACTCTATTAGGAACCTCTATCTAGCTCTAAAAATGAAGTTCATAGATTGGTTCCCCTATTATCAGAGCATCAGGTTGCAATTTAGCTATAGTACGGAGAAGGACCAGGAAGCAGCAAATATGCTATCTAAAATGATCAAGAGAAAAGCCTTAGATACAAAAGTACTGCAAAAGAAAATTGCAGGAAAGTCAGTAATGGTTATAGGATCTGGACCTGGTTTGGAAAAGAACATCAAATTTATAAAACGGAATACCAAGTTTGTAAAGATAGTTGCAAATGGTGCAGTGCAAGCTCTTATTGAAAAAAACATAAAACCGAATATCGTCGTTACAGACTTGGACGGTAATCCATCTTTTTTACAAAAGGCAGAGAAAATGGGATCAACGATGGTTGTCCACGCCCATGGGGATAATATTAACAGATTGAAGAAATTAGTGCCAAAATTTAGGCATCTTGTCGGATCTACACAGGTGATGCCAGTTCAGAATGTATATAACTTTGGAGGTTTTACTGATGGAGATAGATGTGTTTTTTTGGCAGAAGAATTTGGAGCCAGAGAAATCATTCTTGTAGGAATGGAATTAGGTGATCACCTTAGCAGGTATTCAAAAGAGGGACTAGTCGATATAGAGTTAAAAAAGAAAAAAATGAAAGCTGGTAAACGCCTGTTGGAAATGCTTTCGAAACGGTCTCGCTCGCAACTTTTCGATACATCTAAAAAACCAATTAAAGGATTCACCCGCTTTCTAATCAATGGCAGTGATGAACTGGTATGAGAGACAAGATATTGACTAACAAGTAAGAATATACTGAGTCAAATTTGACGAAACATAGTATTAATTAATAAAATATTATCATTCCACTAAACTATGTGTTTTCCTCATCAGAAATAGATGCTTGTTATACACGTTCTCTGAAAAATTATTATATCATTTTATATAAAGATGGACTACAAATGTCCAACTATTCAGAAGATGATGTCAGAAGTGCTGCTGAAATACGTGAATGGCTTATCAAACAAATTTCTGACAAACAAGATGAAGTTGAAAGATTACGTATTATTCTTTCGCTTATTGATAGTCTTTTAAAACAAAGTAGCTTTAAAACTGCTTCTAGTCTTGGTTCTTCATATGATCGGGCATCAATAGCTCAAACTTCCCATACCACAAAAATTTCAACTCCTCTAAAAGAGGAGAACTTGACGATTGCTAGCAATGGCATTCCAGAAACTTTTTCAAGTGAGAATGGACAAACTGATTTAGCAGAAGCCATAGAAACTAGGCCATTAAAACGACTCAAGGATAATTTGTTACTAGCAAACGCCGAAATATCTCCAAGAACTGTCGAAATTTCTCCCGTGGAAGGAATCAATCTAAATGTTAATACTCCTCCTTTCAAGTCGTTTTTCTTAAATAGGATTTTGGAAGGAATGAAAACGAAGGACATGGAAAAAATAAATCATAGCCAAATAAAAGAATCAGAATCATTAAATTATCAGGTCGAAGAAGATAGTAATGGTTTAATTAAAAGAATCGTTATAAATAATTACAGAGAAAATGAAAGACTCGCCGAGATATTTAATACATCTACTTGGGTTTTTACAAGAATGATTGAGAAAATTGGCAGATAAGTAACGGTATGGACAAAATAATAGTCCTGGATTTTGGTTCTCAGTATAGCCATTTAATATGCAGAAGGATACGTGAAGGAAATGTATATTGTGAACTTTTACCATATAATACAACATCTAGAATAATTAAAGAAATAGACCCAAAGGGAATAATTTTCTCTGGGGGACCTGCAAGTGTTTATTTAAAAGATTCACCTAAACCTGATCTGGATATCTTCAAGCTAGGATACCCAATTTTAGGAATTTGTTATGGTCATCAATTAATTGTTGATTTTTTTGGGGGCAGGATCAAGAGAGCTACAAATAGGGAATATGGTCGTGCTGATTTGATTATTGATGATAAATCCAATCTGTTTAGTCGTATTGAAAATACAATAAAATGTTGGATGAGTCATGGTGATGCTGCAGAGAAGATACCTAAAGGATTCAAAATATTAGCCCATACAAATAATTCGTTCTCAGCTGCAATAGGTAATCAGAAGAGAAAATTCTATGGTATTCAATTTCATCCCGAGGTGATTCACACAGACAAAGGGATTGAGATCTTGAAGAATTTTTCTCAGACTATTAGTGGTGCAAAGCCTAGCTGGAATATGGAAAGTTTTTTAGAAATAACTATAGAAAATATTCGAAATGAGGTGCGAAATGATAAAGTTCTTTGTGCAGTAAGTGGAGGGATTGACTCTACTACTGTTGCAGCGTTATTGCATAGAGCTATAGACAATAATTTACAATGTGTGTTTGTCAATCACGGTTTATTACGACATGATGAAGAAAAGTTAGTAACTCAACTTTTGAAAAATCGGCTAGGAATTGAGGTAGTTTATGTCGATGCAGAAAAACAATTTTTCCAAAGATTAAAGGGAGTTAGTGATCCCGAAAAGAAACGGAAGATAATAGGTGAAGAGTTTGCAAATGTCTTTGTGGATATTGCAAAAAGGAATGGACCATTTCAGTGGTTGGCACAAGGGACTCTTTACCCTGATGTGATCGAAAGTGGGTTTTCAAAAGGACCTGCAGCAATTATTAAAACCCACCATAATGTTGGTGGCCTTCCAAAATGGTTCAATTTAAAAGTACTAGAACCATTGAGTAGTTTATACAAAGATGAAGTTAGAAAGGTCGCAAAATTGCTTCATGTCCCAGATGAATTCTTAAATAGACATCCTTATCCTGGTCCCGGTTTAGCAGTTAGGGTGATTGGAGAAGTGACTTCAATAAAATTACGTATTGCTAAATCTGCCAGCAAGATAGTAGAAGAAGAATTAAATGCTGCTGGATTATATGACAAAGTGTGGCAAGCATATGCAGCAGTAGGAGATGATAGAGCAGTAGGAGTTTTGGGTGACGAGCGCGTTTATGGTAAGATTGTAATAATTCGGGTCATAGATTCTGTTGATGCAATGACTGCCGATTGGACCAGGTTACCTTATGACGTAATTGAAAAAATTAGTGATAGAATTACAAACGAGGTAGAAGGTGTGACATGGGTTACATATGCAGTTTCAAGCAAACCGCCTGCAACAATAGAGCCACAATAAACCAACATTCTTCGGCATATTAAAAATATAACGCGCTAGAGGATTTCTATCTTTGTTTTCAATACCAACCTAATTTAATCTTAAATCTAAGGTATAGAAACAAAAGGTAACGCAAAAGTATATAGATTTTACTTTTAGTTATCTTTCTTATTCTCATTAGCCGGTATTTTAGAAACGACACGCTTTATTGTATCTGATATACCAACGATTGTATTAACTGATCTATAAAACTACCTTTGTTCAAACAACTAATTGATAGTTTCAATCAGTATGCAAAAATATCCATTGCTATTAGTATTGGTTAAATAAGCGATTTAATTACATATCGATTGTCTTCAAGAACTCAAAGACTTCATCAACAGTTACTGGCTCTGCATAAGGACTTCTCATATAAAGTGAGGCATATGCATTAGAGAATACTAACCTCTCCATCGTATCTAATCCAGCTAAATATCCTACAATGTCTGCAGCATCCCAAGAATCACCAGCGCCAGTCAGGGTTCTTGTATGAACTTTGATTGCATTAGCAAATATAGTTTCTTTACCATTCGACCATGCTGCACCTATTCTAGTATGCAAATCAACAGTGACTCCAATGTTCTCTGCTAGTATAGCAGCGGCATTTTTCACCTCTCCTGAGTCATAATTATTTGATGGTATGGGAGTACCAAAGCCGGCAGCATTAGAAAGAGAATTGCATTCATTTTCATTCACACTCAGAATATCGATAACATTGCCTCTATTAGTTAATAAATCTAGAAATTCTTGTCTTCTGGTTTCGATATCTGCAGGATCAATAAAGTGAAGAGCCTTTGGCGAGTTTTTAAAAACGTGTTCGATTAGTTGAGTTCCCCTTGAATTACTAGCCCAATTCACAACAACTACTGCATCAGCATTATTTAAAATTTCTAGGTCATCTTTGGAACTAATTCTATCAGGACCAAAATTTCCATTATCTCCAATGTCGCTGACCATTACATTTGATTTAAAACCTTTTTCGTTCATAAATTCAAATGCTGTAGTAAGACCGTGTTTGCCACTTGTAACGTGGAGATCTGCATTATCTCCAAATTTAGAAAATGTGTTTTTAAGTATAGAAGAACCAATATTATCTGAAATCGTAAAAAGAGTAATCTTTACGCCCAGTTTTGCAAGACAATATGCAATATTTACGGCATTGCCTCCTTTGATGTCAACAGTAGGAACGCCGCGTATACTACCGCCACCGAACCTAGTCTTTTCAGTTAATGCACTAATAAATTCTTCCTTTGATTTTAATTTTATAATCCGATCAAGAAAGAAATCATGCATCACAACAATAGAGTTCATGTAAGAATAGTAAGCTTGAATTTTTTCCGAAATTGAAGATTTAATTTCCTGACACCTGGATAGATAATTTAGGATTTTATCATCTATATTGTGTTTGCGGCTTGGTATAAAATTGGTATGTCCTCGAATAAACTCATATTATATTAGTGAACTTTCTGTTCGAAAAGCTGTTAATTATTTAATAACGTAAATATATAGTTATAAAGGAGTTTATGAAAGGCTGTCTATATAATATGTTGATCTTTAAGACCGTCTTTGTGGTCGAAACATGTAAACTTTTGGCTCGAGAGGCTTTCTCTACATTTATCTGTCATGTTATTTTAAAAGAACAATGTGTATATACCTTAAACACCTTTGTAGTTGGGTTACTGGAGAAGTAGTAGTTAATGACCTTCATCCCGTCGGGTGATAAAATATCTGAAAATAATAGAAATACTGCCACCACTACCACCACTATTAATATCTCAATAACGATTGGAGATGTAAGAGTGGAGTTTAATGGCTCTGCAGATTCAGTCCTGACATCCATTATCTCCTTTATATCTAAACAGGTTCCGGCAATAGATCTGGCAAGAAAGATTTCTCTAAATTATGCTGCTACTGACCTTATCGAGATATATGCAAACCTAATTAAAATTACTCCAGAAGGTCCTAGGGTAATACCCGATTTGGATGAATTAGGACAGAAAAAAATGTCTGATAAAGAAATGGTTGCACTGCAATTGATAGCATCAAAAATTTCAAAAGATATCGGCAAGATTGCAGATGATTCTATGCAAGCATCTGAAATTCAATCTAATACGTCTCTTAACCCAAAATCAGTTAGCTCTAGGCTATCGGAGTTGGTAAAGGCTGGACATGTAGTGAGAGCAACTACAAAAGATGGAATTGGGTCTGGAACTGTAGCTTATAGAATCACCACATCTGGAATCCACTGGTTGAACTCTGTTCTAGCTAAAAGAATAAAGCAGCCATCATCGCCATCATAATGGTGATTCAGAAGGCGGTCTCTTCTGAGCATACCTATAGCTTCTCATTGTTCCAATCCTAGTTAGAATGCTTTCTCTGACCATGTCTGTAAGTGAATGTGACACAGCAGTCCTGTCGTAATTGTACCCGCGTCTTGATATCTCTTCATGAATTTCCCCTAGTGGCTTTTCTGTTTCAAAGTACCCCTCGTACCATAGTTTTTCAAGTATTCCTCTACAGGTCGTTGCTCCTCCTCTCAGTATATCTACACGTTGTGCAGATATTGACTTTACCTTGTGTGTTTGGTATATACCAGAATTAATTTGAAGTTTTAAGGAGTTAATTTCTCTTTGAAACTCAGCAATCTTTGAATTCAAACTTTGGGTAGTAGCCGTAGATGTATCGATACCAGAAAGAACATCTTCTACTATTGTTTTAACCTTGCTTTCAAGACAGTTTATTTCAACCTCCCAGTCGCGGTGTTTTAATTTAATCTTGACTTCGTTTGAGGGGGGCGCTAACGATTCGTTCATAAAGGAGTATATACGGTTGATAAATTTGCTGCCAGATAAACTTGTTGCTGAACATATTGAGCAAGTTGAGCAACATTAATAAGCAGGATTTAAATTATATTGTTGATCAACATGATTGCACAGTTAGACCTTCAAACATGCGGAATTAACCTGAATGAAGTTGAATGTGTATTTGAACGATCATTGAGCCAATGTCTATCGTCAAAGCTAAAGGATGCGCTTAAAGGTAAAAAGATCATGTTTACTAGAGATGAAAAAATTCTTTTTCCAGTACAAGGTTGGGGAATCAGGGCAAGCCCTTATTGTATGACTCCTATAACAACCATTCAGCCAATCGTAGATAATACAACGGTATCTGCAAGTGATTCTAGCGCAATCCAAATTGCTGAAACGGAAGAGGGTTCACTTTATGCTGTGAAGAGTGGAATTGCAATTTCTATCGGTTGTAATACCCTAATGCATTTCAAAATTGGTCCCATTTTGTTTTACTTAAGCGAGCAAACTATTAGAAATTCTGAAATTGATCATAGGTTAGCGAGGGTTGTCTTAGTGGATAGCCATATTGCAAAACGAATGATCCGAATACGTGTCGAGAGAGCAATTCAAATGAAACTTTGTAAACACTTCGATAAATCAATAATCCTTACCGATGGATCATTGAAGTCATCTTTGTTTGAGGACAATAATCAAAACATTAAAAACATAGCAGAAAATTGTTCCCTCCAACAAAATTCTATAATTGGGATCAGCAAAAATACTAGATTTAAAATCCTAGACAAGATCTCCTATCCTCTTACAAAAATCCACTGCCCTGCATATCTCGAAGTTGACTTGATTATCAAAAGCCTAGTTCGAAATACTATAGGTGATAACCTGATGGTAAAGTTTGGCAATAACAATAGCCCTTTATTGCGAGCAGATGTTGTTACTCCTAATTATAATAAAGATGAAGCGCTTGGGAAATTACTTGGAAACGACTCAATTGCCGAAGGATATCCTGAAACATTGAGGCTTGCACATCACATTTCGACCTTCACTACCATAGAGGTATCATGTCTTAAAGGTCATGTGTTAAGCAATTATGATGTTACAGAGCTTGCTCCTGAAGATATTAGGAAAACTTTGCTTGGTTCAATCTCAGTATGAAAATCTTATCAAAAACTGGCAATGAATTGGTCATGTTAGCAATGAAAACAGAGGCAGCCAGCAAAGGTGACTATTTGATAATTGAAGATGAAAAAGCAAAAAGAAAGATGGTTGTTCAGATATACGATGAGGAGTATCTTTCTTCCCAGTCTTTGATTGAAGATATGGTAAAGGACGAAGTAGTGAATGCTTCAAGTACAGAAAATCTGCATGATCCACTCAATATTAGCAACCTTTCCAAGATGATAAGAGATGCTAGAGTATTTCGAGCTAAAATAAGGGCCGCCATAGATCCATCAAATAAATTATCCAATGATGTCTCATGGCTGCCATCAAGAGTGTATTCTAGCGTCGGACGATTAAAGATTTCTGAGCTAGATTTGTTAATCCAAAGAAGAGGGCTTTTTCCCATTCCAATAGGAAAAGCTGGAGTAGATAACGAAGATTTTGAAATTTATGCTGAGGATCTTGATGGTAAATTAAACATCATTACTGGAAAAAAAGAGTCCGGCAAGTCCCACCTTTCCAAGCTCCTTGTGAAAAGGCTAGTGCAGTATGGAGCATTTGTTATTGTGTTCGATTTGAACAATGAATATGGTGGTTTAGCATGGAATAACGATGGCTCTCCATCTTCAATTCAGGAACAAGTCATGGTGCTTGAGCCAGGAAACAGTTTAAAATTTTCTCTTGATTACTGCGGCAAGGCTGCCATGTCTAATATGCTCAAAAATGCACTTGACATGCCGGCTGCCTCATTACGCGAATTCTTTAGAATCTGGGATTGGCTTGAGAACAAACAAATGCTAGAGATCAGAGCTTTGGGTAATGCGATCACTACATCAAATATTAATGAACTTGTACGAGATGCTCTTATTTCAAGATATCATGTAATCCAATCATCACGCTTATTTTTAGACAATGGCAATGCTGAAGGTTTGAGCTTTGAAAAGGTAATCTCAGAAAAGTACAAGGGTACTGCAATAATGATTAGTATGGGTAAAGCAACGCCAGTTGTAAGAAGGATGATTGTAGAACTTGTTCTAAGTAAAATCGTTGACCTACTTGAGAAAGTAATGATCCCACCAATCTTTATATTTGCAGAAGAAGCCCATCTTTACATCAGAGACACATATTGGGAAGATATAGTCACAAGAATGAGGCATTTTGGAATTTATACTACATTTATCACAAACCAGCCCGATGCTATAGGTGACGGAATTTACCGTCAGGTCGATAATATCTTTCTGTTTAATTTTACCAGTGACGCAGATTTGGATAAAATATCTCGGGTGTCCTTAGCAGATACTGATACTATCAGATCAATAGTCAAGACTTTACCTCAGCGACATTGCCTATCAATAGGAAAGGTTGTATGTGATTTACCCATCATAGTAAAGATAGCAGCGGCAGAAGTATTAACGCTCGGAGAGACCAAAAAGTTCTTTACAAGAAATAATAATAATAGGTAAAATGGATCTTGTTGTTGTATCTAGTCTTTTAAACAACAGCTACTTCACCTCTCTTCTTTGTACCTATGTCGATTGCCTCGCTTATCGAAGACACAAAAATCTTGCCATCACCTGCTGAACCAGTGCTTACTGTCTCTACTATGGTATTAATGACTTTGTCTACCTCTGATTCTTCAACTACTGTAACAATATTAGCCCTAACTGAAAATTCGGAGGCAAATTTTCCAGTTCCTCTGGCAGTTTGAACGGTAGGCTTTTCTCCTTTGCCTCTACCTTTTGCATCAAGGACAGTACATCCACCCACTCCGATTCTTTTCAATGCTTCATTGACGGCTAGAACCTTCTCGGTGGCGATAACGGCTTCTATGCGTTTCATATTCTGCTATAAAAAGATGTCAGAATATAAGGCTTTCAAATGTTTTCTCGGCTCTGTTAACTTAAGGTAATCTGTATAGCTAGGCATGTGCTAGCTTTGATTGCTATGAGCAGAGCTAGAACACACCCAGCTATAATCAGTTATAGCTTGTACCTTTATTATAGTTCTAGAAGCTTCAGGTTAGCAGCTAAATGTT
>JAFAQB010000044.1 GCA_019246625.1 Nitrososphaeraceae archaeon | reverse complement strand
ATTACATATTGTTAGGTGATTGAGATAAATGAGCTTTGATAATATCATAGGGTCAGAAGACTGGCTTAGGAAATTCTTTTCTAGTAGTGGATTACCAGCAATGATAGGTGGAAGTGGAACAAGAAGAAGAAGAACAGATGACTGGTTTGGTAATACATTTGCAGGATTTGATCAAATGAGAAGACAGATGGAAAAAATGTTTGAAGAGCAGCTTGAAGATATGCAAACAAAGGCGCCAAAGGAATTAGTAAGAGAATATGAAACACCTGAAGGTGGTAAAGTAAGGGAGATAGGACCTATTGTTTATGGTTATTCTGCTACCATTGGTCCTGATGGCAAACCAAGAGTAAGAGAATTTGGTAATGTTAGACCGGGTATGAAAGTGGGTATTAGCATAGGTGATGGGCTAAGAGGAGCAGGAGAAAGAGCAACTCAAATAACAGCTGAGAGAGAGCCTTTATCAGATGTAATCACAACCGATAAGGAAGTTAAAGTCGTAGTTGAATTACCAGGCACCAATAAGGAGAATATTAAAGTAAATGCATATGAAGGCTCAGTAGAGGTAAAGGCAGATGCTCAAGATAGAAAGTATAGTCGAGTAGTGGACATACCAGCAGTAGCAAATATAGACCTTCAATCAGTTAAATCCACATTTAAAAATGGACTACTTGAAATCGTCTTCAAAAGAAAAGAAAAGCCAAAGGGAAAGGAAGTAAAGGTAGAATAAGATATAACGAATATAGTTAGAGATGCAAAATAAAAGACAGCTATTTAAGTAGCTAGCTGCCATTTAAGAAGAGATAGTAATGGTCTTTATTTTTTCTTTTTCTTTGTTTCATAGAGATATGATCTAAAAATCTGATCAAAGGTTCTGGTTTTGTTTCATTGGGAGCCATAAGTAAACATTATAAAACTATTTGAAAGATAAGGACCATCAATCGCGACATTTTATCCATTTATAACTAAATTATGATTTTTGTACTGTTAAATAATTCTCTTTACAAGCCTAATCTTAAATATACCCCCGTGCTGCAATATACTTGGCCTAACTTAAATACACGTTGGCTTCCATTTGATATGCAAAATTCTTGCTCGCCGAATAAGTCCTAATTTACAAGTGTACATGCTATTTGAGGTTAGTATTCAGTACTAATACTCACTTTTTCTTGTACATTCCTCACAGCAACCACTCTTAAAATGAGTCCTGCAAAATTTACCATTTGCAAGTTTATCATCATGTCTATAATACCTACCACATTCTACACATTCATGTAGATGCTCATTCACGTCAATGTCATCTCAGGCCCAATCAACTTGTCATATACTCATGATAGTATTTATCATATACTGACTTTAGCCATGTATGTGGCGTCATGATACTCCACATAGTTATTCATTGAGCAGATAGACATATCTTAATAGTTTCTTACAAACCTATGAAGATTTGTTAAGCAAACATCACATAGATAATAGCTTGACACCAGATCTGTTTGATGCATATACTGTACTCACGAATTAATGACCTTGTACATTCACAAGCAATGACGTCAAGAAAGTGGGTTCCTCCACATTTATATTGTAAGTGTTTATCATGTTGTACAAAAATTGTGCTAGCTGTCAATTGTATATGTGCCAAAGATCACTCTAGTGTCATCATGATCGTCACATTCATGCGCCTACGTGTAAGTTATTCGGCATATACATAGACTGGTGCGAAATAAAGTAAATTTGCAAAAAATTTACTAATCTTTCTTTACGTCCAGTATCCTGATAAACAAATCGCGTGATCAGTAAAAACATATGAAGTACATCATATACATGGTATTTCATATTACGATGGAAGACATATCATCAGCTAACCAAGATATCGCAAAGCAATTAATCTTAAAAGAAATAAACAAGGTATGCCGATCCCGCCATTATTAAGCAAAATGGATGTGCAGTTTGTCATATATTATTTATGTTGGTTGAGAGTATGCATACAAATGAATCAGACGCAGCTGATCTTTTATCGGAAATTTTATTTCATAATCCAAAGTTGAATGAACGTTTTATTGAAATGGTAGAAAACATCCACATGAAACAAAGAATGATAGGAATACCATTTTCCCTTAAGAGTAGAGATGCAAAAGACAGATACATCGGATCTAATCTCAAAAATCTATTAACAGAATTATCTTCCGACGTTATAAATTATGGCACTGACATTGTACTTCGTAAATTGTTAATGTCTGCTATTGGGTTAGAATTTGCACAGAATATTGGCATTGATTACCATGCAGCTAATGAAGAGCTTTATTACTACATGCGAAAAAATGATAAGAAGTCTCACGAAAGCATAGTTACATTTATTGACAGTTTCTATAAAAGAATTAATAAGAAAGATCAGAATTAGCTTCAACACTTATCTTTTAACTTCGTCGATAATATATAACTATTTTATAGCACCCTTTCATATTGTAGATAGAATTTTTCAAAATATTACCGTTTCAGGTGAGTAACTAGGTTAACAATATATGTATGCTGTGATGTGAGGCAGAAGGTATGAGTAGTAGGGCATGTTGATTCCTCACAGATCGATAAAAGTTGTATTGAAACGAAACTTTTTAGTTATCAATCCTTGGAGCTAAAAAGAACTGCACTTTTAATGTGTTTAAAAGTACAAATTCTAGCCTTAATGGTTTCTTTGAGGAATATTCTAAGGTAATAGTATCGCAAGAAGGAGCAAGCGCCCTTACAATTTTTGAAATATAGTCCATATTGTAAGCAGATTTACAATTTTCTTTTACTATTACTTCTTGCACTGTATATAATGGATCTTCTTTTTCCTTTCTATCAGAGCCATCATTATGATTAGTAGTATCGACCATGATTATAGCATCGCCATTATCAGTATTACCGCTAAATGTCACTGCGCTTTTTCCAGCAATGGTTTCTATAGTCATATTATTTGCTATGACTTGGATATCAGCCATGATCTTGTCTAATGTATATGCGCCAATAATCATTTTGCTATCAAATGTCAATTTTGGTAGCGGTGAAGATTTTTCATTACCGAATGTAAGTAAGTTCATTTTGTAGTTGCGAATATATCCTCCAGTTGTCTTGATGTTAAGAGAATTATCACTAGCTTTAATATTAGCATTCACTTCTACCAAATCATTAGGATTTGCTCTCTTCATAATCTTTGCAAAATCCGATATCTTAAGTCCAAACTTTATTGTAGAGGTACATTCGTACTTTTCAAAAGCAATATCAGGCCAGCTAATATCTATTAATGCTATATGGGAAGGATCCATCGATCTGAAACCAAGACCTTTTGGTCCAGCCTCAAAATACGCTTCATCTACTATGGTCATTATTGCAGATGATATAGATCTCCATATTTCTGATGTTTTAGTAACAGCTAGAAAATGTAATTCTTGCTCCGCGACGGATTTTGATGTCATGGTTATTTCCTTTTAACTTCTTAATTGTTTTTTAAAATGTAATTTCAATTATTTCGACAATCTGATAAAATAAATTACCGTCTAAACTGCAATAGGAAAAATTAGCCTACCAGATTACATTGGGATGGATAATTATGATTTCTTTTAAAATTTCTAATAATATCTATTTATCATAGTGTCAGGTTTGATGTATAAAAACATACTTTCTGATTGTTGTAAACATGTATTGTTGTTTACACAATCATAATTTTCCAAATACTATTCAATCTAAAAAATTAAAAGTTTATGGGAGTAGTGGTCCTAACTCTGGAGGTAGCTGTGGAAATCCTGGAACCTGCGGCAATTCTGGTATTGGTCCTAATCCTGGCTGTTGCTGTTGTGTTTGTAAGGATATATTTGGCCTAGCTTGCAGGGTTGCTGTTAGATCCATTGTCTGTCCACCTCTGTTTATCGTAAGTTTGACATTATCTCCTACGTTCTTGTTCGAATCAATATAATTGATTATATCATCAATCTGCCTTGTAGGATGTCCATCTATTGCTGTTATGATATCACCTATATGTGTATTAGTACCGCTCATATCTTGAGTTGTTGCTTGCACTCCTGCTTTGTCTGCAGGACTTCCAGACTGAACTGAACCTATTACTACTCCTTTGTAATTTCTAGGTAAACCTGCACTCTGAGCTATTTCAGGGGTTATGCTACCCCCAGCTATCCCAAGCCATGGATGAGTAAAAGTTCCATCTTTTATAAGAACTGGTACCTCTTTAGCAATTGAATTTGAGGGAATTGCAAATCCTACTCCTGAGTAAGACCCAGTTCTAGATAGAATAGCAGTATTCATTCCTATAACCTGTCCTTGGCTATTAAGCAGAGGGCCACCAGAATTGCCAGGATTTATTGCTGCATCTGTCTGTATTATATTTGGTATTGAAAAGCCAGTATCTGGATTTGGCAACAATCTTCCTTCTCCACTTACAATACCTGTTGTTATAGTACCGCTAAGTCCAAATGGATTACCAATAGCTATTAGTTGATCTCCTGGATTTAAGCTAGAAGAGTTTGCAATTGGAAGTGGTGTAACTTTCTCTTCTGAAAAATTGTCTGTAATTTGCAGTACAGCTATATCCGCATCAGGATCTTTTCCTATAACTTTTGCAGAGTATGTATTTCCGTCTGTGAATGACACATCTGCAGTAGTTGCGCCATCTATGACATGATAGTTAGTAATTATGTGTCCCTGATTATCATATACAAACCCAGAACCTAATGCTGTACTTTTTCCAGTTGCAGGAACGCCATTTAT
>JAFAQB010000010.1 GCA_019246625.1 Nitrososphaeraceae archaeon | reverse complement strand
TCCGCTAATCTCTCTCAGATTATTAACAATTTATTAAAAACATTTGAATGCAACAGAATAAGAAGCCATTTCTTATTTACTAATGTGCATTATATATACCTCTTAAATGACAATTTTGTCAGCATAGCTGATAAGCATGAAAAATGTTCTTCTCATAGTTTTCCCAAATTAGATTATTGCGGGCAAATTCAAATGTTTTTAATCTCTTATTATATAGCTCATCCATATTTTCTTTGAAATATTCCAATTGTGATGCTAAATCATTATAATCTTCAAAGGTGGCACAGCTATCTTTTAAGGTTTCTCGTACAATTTTTAGAGAAGATGTGCACATAACAAAAAGACCTGCATGCACGTATTCATATGCTCTGTTAGGACTTGTAAATACGTGTACCCAATGTTTTTTCCAAGGTATCAACCCAATCGAGTGTTTAGACATTTCCTCAAACATATCCTGTCTGGAGAGAATACCTGTATATTTTATCTTTGGAGATGACGATTTCTCTTCCCACCCAATAACAACGAGATCACCTATATCACGATTGGCAAATATGTCCATGAGACCATCAACTTTTAGGTGTGGATATCTTAGATTCTTACGTCCTTCTGAACCCGCATAAGCAGATGATAATTTATTATGAAAGCATGGTTTTTCAAAGTCTTTAACCTCTACTTTCATTGGATAATTAGGAACAACAAATACTTCATCAGTACTACCTATTGCTTTTAATTCTTCAGCAATCTTGTCAGATACTGTAATTGTAGGATTTGATGAAACTATTCTCTTTTCCCAATTTGCCCATAAATGTATGGCATATTGATTTAGAAATTTCCTTGCTAATTTTCTAGCTATTTTTCTTGGTAGACCGCCTGCAAGAGACTGTAAGTTATTCTCATTAACCTCAGCTAATATCTTTGAACATTTGGACCAATATTCATGATCGTCATATACAAAAGGTAATCCAAATTCAGATATCATTTTTGCTGGGAAAAGATCGTGTGCATGTACTATGTCTGGCCTTACTTCTCTTATTACTCTTTCAACTTGCTTTTTGACAGAATGCCAGTAAAAAGGAATTCCTCGTCTAGCTCTCCAACTCCATCTAATTTCATATATTTTAGAAAAAGTCTTTCTATTGTAATTTAACAACTTTTCTCCTGCAAACACAACTTCATGGCCAACATTTAATGCACTGATTGCAGATTTTTCGATTCTCCAATCAGGTAAAGCATCATTAGAAAAATGCAGAATTCTCAAGTGTGTATAATAGGATCTCTAGTCCTAAATAATTATAACGCATATTTCTATTATAAGTTTCAAATAGCACATGTTTTCTAATTAAATCTGATCAACTGATCGCATATTGTTTAGTACAGGAAAAGCTATTTCTGGACGGATTTTCTAATATATACTTGACACTCTCAAGACAGATATCAACTAAACTATACAAGAGAATCTAATCCAAAGACAAAAGAAATACTATTACTAGTATACATATAGTAATAGATTCACAACACGCTATTTTTGAAGCCAAATCATTCTGGCTCTGTATTTTTAATGTTAATATATACATTGCCAATCTTCCGATTGCTTTTCTATAAATCGTTCTGTCAGTCTGCTTACATGAAATGAGGCATTATCCATTACCAGGCAGTTAACTTGATAAGTCCTAAATCACGAACTACAATACTACGAAGCTTTACCTGCACAACACAGTCCTGAAAAGATAGTTCATATCTTTCAAGTATTTGCTGTAAGAAAAGGAGCCTGATTTCCTTTTTACTATCTGTCTTGGTTGATTGTGGTTATCTTGTTTTTTAATGCATAAACATTTCCAGATTGAATTAACTGTCAATGTGAATTTTACATTTGTCAGATCATGTTTTATCGGGTGGCATTATTTCATGGAGAATGGAGAAATCTGCCATCAGTGCACTAAATCATGGTTGAAGTGTTTTTTGGGGGGCCAAAAAATAGCATATCTACCAAAGAAACATTTAATAAAATTTATGAAGTTAATTGGACGGCCCGTGCAAGGAGAAGCTTTCCTTATGATTGGCACTGTGTAAAAAAGCAAATTGATAAAGTTTTGAGATAAGTTAGACCTGACATGCTAACAATATTTTTTCCGCTAAAATGATATCTTACAACTCAACTAAAAATAATAAAAGTAATGCTAAGACGTTAAAGAAAATACTTCGACCTTTGGTGATGAGGTTTTTAAATTCTAATTTCTTACGTTTAGGATTAAAATGGGAGAAAGAGTTGGTTTCCTCAGCTCCCACAATTACTGTTTCCAATAAAATTGCAGAAGAGCTAATGGAATTAGGTGATACAGGCAAGGTGTTTGTTACTCCTAATTATCCTCTAAAGGAAGAGACAAAGGATATACAACAACCAAATTTTTACAACGAACTATCCTCAGTTTATGCCGGCGCAGAAGGAAAAAAATCCATGCCACATCGGAATATAGATGGGTTTGTTGATATGTTCTATAAATCAGATATAGGAAATCTTACTATGATGGGTATCGAAGACCATGACCAAAAACCAATACCAAGAGTAAGATATGCAGGATACTAATTTATCTGAAGTGAAGTCATCGTCCCTCTTTAAAACAGCAAGCTCCTGCGTTTGATATGACAAGATGATTTGATCTACCTTCTAAAATAGTAGGGCTGTAGGAGAGTAGATGTGACTAGTCAGAATACCTAGTCCTGTTTTCCGGCATTTAAGGTTCAAAGGGGAAAATGTACGGGTTAAATCCTGAGTTGACATCACCGTTCCCAGCACTGCTCTCAACTAGTGACGATGACGATGTATGGACGTCAATAGGATTGCCATGAAAATTCATCGAGCTAGACGACAATGCTGTTCGGGACCTATTCTCTGCGATGCTACTTTCGGGTGTGCTCTTGGGTACAACTTGTTGTATTGAGGAAGCAGTGTTTATTGAGTGTGACGGATTGATAGTATGAGGTGATGAATTTACTGGAGTAATCGTCGTAGAGACGCCAGTAACCAATGTACTGTAAAATGATGTTTCCCTCGGATCAATACCGCAAAAGTATTTCGCTGTAATTTTGTTATGTGATCCCTGCTTTATTGTAGTGTATGTAGGACTTAGTACAAAGTTCCATCTGGTATAATCTGCTGCTCCACCTGGGCCAGCTCCAGTGGCGAGCTGGTATGGTTTTACTCCATTTACAATAACATATACCTTGCAGGTATTAGGACTTGTTGTTATCGTTGTTGCATCTCCGTTAGCAGACGATATTCCAGATATCAGGAGATCTTTGCCTATCGGCACTTGTTGGCCTTTGGCCGGTGATATTATTTTTACATGATGCCAATTGGAACTGAGAGGTAATGGTGGATCATGCTGAGTTGCTGGACCATGCTGAGGTGATGAAGGAAGCTGAGATGGTAATCCAAGTTGAGTTGCTGGACCATGCTGAGGTGATGAAGGAAGCTGAGATGGTAATCCAAGC
>JAFAQB010000009.1 GCA_019246625.1 Nitrososphaeraceae archaeon | reverse complement strand
GTAAAAAAATACAATGAACAACTACTTCATCTTATTGAAACAAGAAGAATAGATGCAACAAAGATCATAAGCCATCCGATGAAACTTGATGAGGCACCTAAAGGATATGAGATGTTTGATAAGAAGGAGGATGTAACTAAAGTTGTTTTTAGGCCATAACATAACAATAATAGTAACAACTAAGATGAGCAGATGTGTATTATTCTCTTTCTTATCTTTTCCACACCTCTCCTCTCTTCAGGAAAAGCTAAGAAGATTTTAAATTGTAGATAGATCTTGTCATAAAAAATACTATACAATCCACAATAAGGGGACAAAAATTTTCCCATATAGCCTAGTCCATTTTCCAAACTCGTATTGAGATTATTGTACAAAAAAGATGGTCATCAGAAAGTGATGATGAAACATTAGATAGAGGAGATATAGCTCAACAAGAACAGAGAAGAACAATTGAAGAAGCTGAACAACCTAATAAAGAAAAGCAGACCGAAAGGCGAGATGCCAAAGATAGGGGAGAAGCTGTAAGGCAAGAACAGGAAAGAAATAGATGACGCAGAGTAATTTTGTGTTATTAGTCTAGTGGTGGATTGATTTGGTGTGTTGTCGAAGTTGACCCTGGCTGACCATTGCGAATGACTTCTAGAATGTTTTTGTCTTTTGAAAAATAGTATAGTATTGTACGGGCATCTGCTGCACCACGTTCCCAGATAGATGGCTCTGATTGGTTTGTTGGGAGTTCTTCTGCTGTTGGTGGTGTTGTTGTAATATCGTAGCATTCAAAGGAGTACCGATTTTTGTATTTTCCCGGTATCATTTCACCTGTTTGAAAGTCTTTCTCTGGTACTTCTTTCTTATCAAATTTGCCTGTAAAGTATAGAAGTTTGCGTTCTCTGTCCGATACAAATGTGATATATTTTGTCTTGCGTGGTATATTTTGTTGTTGCTGTTTTCTATCAATCTCTTCTATATATGCTTGGATCTTTTGTTTAGTCTCCTTGTCAAAACATATTTTGTTTATTTGCTTTTGCTCTGTTTCCATTTGCTTATTTGTCTCTCTTCTATGAGACTCTTCTTGTTTAAGCATTCGTACGTTTAAGCAGCAATTACATATAAAAGGTTTTGTAGAATTACCATTATGATTACCAGCAATGGTAACTCTACGTCAAAGAAAGATTCAAAGATATTTAGAAGATGTAGTGCAACCACAAAAAGGCTAGAGGATCAGATCGTATGCAATATCTCATTGTAGCAGGAATTCCTTGATAGATGGATCCATCCAGAAAGAAATCCTCGGAGGATGTTCTTTGGACCAATCTACTCAACTTGCATCAGTGGGAATGTCCATGATATTTGGTTTTTCTAGATCCATTTGGTCTGAATTTGTTGTATGTTGTGATAGCAGCTGCTGTCGTCTTAAATCATCCACATTAAAGCCTGTAATTTCTAGGGTATCTTTTAGTTTTTTAAACAAAGAATTCTTGTATTCTTCTAGGTTTAGGTTTTCTGGTTTGACTGAATATCTCTTTTTCCTCTTCCAGCATTTTTTACTTGCGACATATTCTTCTGTAAAAGTTTCAAACCAGTATACTAAATCACCTTTATCTTTATCAAGTTCTCTAGCAAGTGCAGCTGCTCTAGGATGCCCACTATATTCATAAGAATGCTTTCCTAGTTTCTGTGTATACCTCAAATCAACCTCGGGATTGAACCTGCCATTATCAAGTTCGCTAAATGCTTCTTTGAGCATTTTCGGTATTATTTCAAATCGAGTTTCTGGGTGCTTGACTATTTCAACAACGATTTTCTTGAACCATTTTCGAATCCATAAAGGGTTGGAATCACTCAAGCCGTCAAGGCCTTTTATTATTGGTTCGTCCTTACCATTTCCTGTCCATGCAACAAATCTGTTCTTTTTGCCATAGAAAATGGAGCTAATAAATACATGCTTTAATTCAACTATGACTCCAAGTTTATCTTTACAGCCTGAAATAAAGTTTTGGATATGTGCCACTGTTCCTACTTCGAAAAACGTTGAATCAGTAAAGCCAAATACAACCTTAAAGTTGTAAGGTTCTCTCATACCCATTGCCTCCATTTGTCTATGGATACGCCTACCCTCAGCTGTTATGCATTCAGCGACTTGATAATTGGTAAACTCAAAATATTCATTGCCAAACAGGCCAAAACCAGCATTGGCAAAAAGTTTAGCACCTAATTGTTGAGTTTGATATTCCTCAACTTGCTGGGCGTCAGGGATAGGTCTATCTTTTTCTTCTTTTAACAAGTTCAAGTATCTGTCTCGGTCTGATAAGACTTGTTCTAGCACTTTGGGGAAGGCACCTCTCCTTTTCACGCATACCCAGTATCTTTGTACTCTGCGAGAAATCTTGCTGTCTTGCAGATGTTCATTTATTATATCGATGGTTTCCTGTTTTAATAGTGCATTTGAGTTATACTTACAACACGTGCAGTTTAGCGTATCAAATGAAAAGTTGTTATTTATGACGATGCTTGGATACTGACCTTTGATGTCAAGTTCATAAATGTTTGTCTCAGCAAAAAAATGCTTTCACAGGAGTTATGTGACGTCCTCCGACTATACGCTGCTTAGGTAGTTTGTAATTGGGAGTATAAGAAACAGTACATTCTCCAGATTCTAACATCTTTTTGTAACGATTTGCATACCATGTGCTTATGTCTGTGTGACATACTAAATAATAGTCCATTTGCGCATAGAGAGCAAATATTTTCATTATCCTTAGAGCTAGACAACTATTATACTGAGCAAGCAGCATAGCAAGTTCAGTATCTCTTCTAACATAGCGCTCTTGTTCTTCGATAGGTAATGAAGAAATATCCACAGCTCCTGCATTTAATTTGTCATACTTTCCTACTCCGAAAAGTGCCTGGCTGACAGAATCCAGATCAGTAGTCCTGTATTTTCCTTCAAATACTCCATTTTGAATAACGGATTTGCTAAATATCCTGTGAAGGTCTATGTGTTTTTTATTTGAGTCTACTAAGCGCGCATATGTCTCCTTTACCTCTACAGGCGACTTTAGATGATAGAGTATGCATCTCTGATGCAAAATAAAAAAGTCAGAATCATGACCTTTAATTCTCTGACCTTTGTTATCGTATACTGCTAATCCAGTAGTATACCACCCGAAAGTTAATGGAAACTGATTTATGCAAAACAATATATCTTCTACTAAATCTCTCTCAGGATTGGGTCTGTCCGAATATCTGGAAATATGAAGTATAATCCTCTTCCCCAAATTAGTGCAAAAGCATGCTGCAAAGATCTTTGTCTTCTCGTGTTGATATTTTCCTTTATATGGGATCCATTCAAGATCCATACTAGCAGAGTCTTTAACTTCTGGCCTGTCACTTTCTATTCTATCAAGTCGCTTCTTGGAAACAGCAGATGCTGATAAAGTCATACTAGGATGATTCACCCTCGCTAATACCGCTACTGCTATTCTCTACTCCTTCATTGTCATTATCATCATCAATAGCATCTATGTCATCATTAGTCAAAACATGAGCAGTAGATGGGCAGCTGATCTGTAATTCTTTTTTGTTATTATCTGTGATTCTTTGAGAACCATCGTCGGATGCAACGGATGCAACGGATGTCACGTTTTTGGAATTACCAGCAGATTGTAAACTTTCTTGCAATATTTGAGGTTGTAGACCAGGAGAGGTTTCACATATCAACGGTTCCCCATTTTTTGAAATACCTGTATCCATAATTAGATTTTTATTTTTACCATAAGAATCATAACTTTTTTGTATTGTTTGTATTGTTGTTGTTTTTATAAGGTCGTTTCTATCAGCTGTAGGTGCTGAAGTGGGATTAATATCGGAAGGGCAGGAAGCAGTAGCATTAACTTTGGTGTATGAGCTGATAGCACTACTGCAACAGTCAGGATAGCTATTAGAATATTTCGTATTTTTTATTTCAACTTTCTTTTTTTGGACATCCGTTGCATCCGTTGCATCCGACTGGTCTTCTGGAGAATTGTTGCATAACTTTATATCTTTACTCTCATTTATAGGCTTAATTTTATCTGGTGTATCAACCCAAGCATAAACAGTCGGATTTTCGTTACATATCTGTACATTTGGGTGTTGGTTAAATAATGGTTTTAGCGACTTTATCTTGTAATTGTATTGGGACTTCTTTTTTTCACCGATATAAAGGTCAATATTGGGATTTTCAGAACACACTCTTTGAATTAGACTATCAAGTGCCCATTTCTGTGGCTTGGTCTTTTCAAGAATATTAAGACACTGAAGAAATGCTAATCCTTTAGGGTTGTTGGTAATGCAAACATCTTGCTTGTAAAATTTGAGTATCTCATTGAAAAGCTCTATTGTATCATAGGCGTCTTCTTCGTCCACAGATTCTTTTAACTTTAGCTTGGCAAATCCAATTGCTGTTCTTTCTAATGCATCAAGCCTTCTTGGTAAGCCTCTGACACCCTGCTTGGCAATTTCAACTAGAAAATCTTCTAATATTATACACACATTATCAGGAAGATCTGGCTTTAAAGACCGGGCACATAGAAGGTATTTCTTTAGCCACAAGGTATCAGAAGCAAAGCTGCCAAGTCTTTTTGTAAGCTCACGCCGCTGTCGTGCATACTCTCTGATAGAAGCCTCGTCTGTTCTTTCAATAAATGGAATGATAAAGTCCATTCTATCACCCCATTGAGTTAGAATAGGAAATTCAGTTGGGTCTATTCTATCAGGATTTTTCCAAACACCACCAACTGGATTTGCTGTCCATATAAAAGATGGATGGGCTATCATGCGCAGGTTGAATCCATGCTTGGTTACAGTGAATTCTCCTTCCTCAGCTGAATCTGTAAAGTATTTGTTATCTTCTATATTTTTGATTTGACCAAATTCATTTAGCCCTAATATACTACCACTTGCAAGCACAACCGGCCCAGGCCTTAAAATACGCTGCCCACTATCTTCTTTATCTATATATACAGTCATGCTGACAGCAGTGCCACTTTGAGCACTTTCTACACGGCTTCCAGGTACTAGCTCTGCAATTTCCCTTAGGAATTGTGACTTGGCAAGTCCTGGATCCCCTATAAGACCAGCATGTGAGCGAATACGCCTTGGCAGCCTATTTTGGTCATTTGGTAAGCCAGCGTTTACTGCCACTATCAATATAGCTTTTTTCGCAAAATCATTGCCAATAGTTAGTGGTGCAGTTATCGAAACTAGATCGTTAATTAAAGATGATGATATTCCATCTTCTGCTGTATGCTTTGATACAAATTCTCTAAACTCCTGTACATCCGCCTGTGTTAATTTGATCTCTTCTTCTTTACTTTGCCTTTCTATAGACTCTACAAATAAAACCGATGTCAATCTATTGGATTGATTACCATATTTTCTTACAACATGCAGATTACCCTTTAGAGTAATGATTTCATTGAACTGGACGTTTTCTGTATCCTGCTCGAACAAAATGGCACTTAACTGTTCGATATCATTGATCTTTTTAGTATCTTGCAGCTGAATCTCTAATGATGTAATGTATTCATTTTTTGCAGTAATGGTATCGTTTTCACTATTACATGAGGGACATTTGCTATGTTCTTTGATACCTATAGCCCTCCAAACAGGTAAGGGGGCATAATTTATTGGTGGAGGGGGATTAGGGCAACTGCTACATTCAAACCGTGTACGAGCGATCATTGGCTCTATCTTATTAATTCCGACGATCTTACCATATACATTCGCCGGCCCTTGCATCATCCTTAGCGCTTCTGACACAGATAGTACAAGCCCAGAGTTCTTGGCTTCTTGTTTAGCCCGATCTCTTTGTATTTGAATGTCTTCATGCCAAAGGGATTTGAGCATATTTACAATCCTATGAGCTGTATCTCCATCGCTGTCCTTTATTTGTCCAATCAACTGAGTTAATGTGGGTGCACCTGTAACCGGCTCACCTTTAGCTATTTTTTTATATGTTGCATGTAATGTCTGCAGCCTACTTTCAATCTCACTATCACTTGTTCTGCTACCTATTTCGGTTAGTATCTTGGCTGCTGAATTCTCTGAGATGTTTGCATATCCAGCAGCTCCACTGAAAGATAATGCAAGATCATTTCTATGATGCTCCACGTAATATGGTAACAGATATGCAATGGACGTTTCAACCATCTCATCTGAAAGATCATATTGAAGTACAGATTTTTTTTGTTGAAGTCCATTAACAGTGGAGGAAGATGGAGGAGAGTCTATCTTTCCATAATTGTTGGCTTTATTGCTTCCATTTGTAGGAACAACAAGGCAATCCTTCAGCAAATCAAGTAACAACTCGTAGAGCCCCTCCATCTGATCTATTTTATCAGTACGACCTATGTGCAAATACCTAAAATTTTTGTCAGAGCGATGTGTAGATGGAGGTAATGTAGCATGTCCACTACCACTATCTGTCTTTATCTCAAATTCATATCCTAGTTTACAATCTTGAGTTCTAATACGTTTATGCTGTTTGCTGCTAAGCCAGTATATATGAAATCCATATGGCTTTTTTGTTTTAACAACACATGTAACTTGCTTTAGACATTCAAGCAATGATGACGATTTTGTGGACGCCCCAGTCTTAGAAAATACATTTTCAATACTAGAACGCAGTGCTGAATCCTGTATTTGTTCAATCGGTGTTGTTAGAATGCTGCAAACAGGCTGGCTGTCACAATCCAGGCTATTAAGATTCAGATCTTGGCCTGCCGAATCCTTAATGTTTGTCTTGCCTAATACAGTAGCTACGTTCTTAAACCTGGAAGACTCTGACACCAACTTCTCATCTGTCCAAAAATTGGGATCTTCATAAATGGGAGCCCACTTGATAGCAGGTTTGCTATCAGACAAAAGTGGCACAGGTTTGAAACCCATTTTATGATAATCCAGTAATATTGATGGCCTAATATTATATTCAGGGGTAAAATCGCCTGCACCATTATTGGTATCAGAAGCCGGATTGTCTGAAGTCATGGCTGTCATAAGCTACTCGGTTCTCCTCGAAGATGGAAATGTATTCATCTAAAGTATTATTGGATCTCTGATACGATCTATTACGACGTCTTCTTTTCTTCTTCCTATGATCTTCTCTAAGATCGTGTTTTAAAATTTCCGAGAAGCCAAAGTTGTTAGTCGAAAAGGCTGTAGCCTTATCAGTGGGGTTATTTATGTACATGATGTGTCAGCTCCATACTGATGTATCTGCAATCATTGCAATCGCAAAGGGTGACCAACCTTGAATGCGATTGCAGTGAAATACTTGCTTTTGACATTTCTTAAATCTCCAATCTCCTAGTTAGGCCAACTTTTTTGTGGCACTCGCAATCGCAAATGACACCAAATCCCAATCCTTCCCACTTACTACTGCAGTCTCCATGATTACTAGCCTTACATTGTCTGCTTGTAAAATCAATAATGGTGGTCACTGTAAAGCTTCTGCCTCCTTATTATTTTCAATTTTAGGGAGTCGCTTTTGATTTCCTTCGTAAAAGTCTAAAATTCTCGATATGAGATCGTCGAATGATTCTCCAAATAGCCCGTAATGTCTTAGTCTTGTGTAAGCATTTGCATTAATTGAAATGGTATACCTCTTTCGATTTGATTCAACTGTTTCACTTGCTTTAAATTTATGCATTGGATACTAGGTATAAGAAAAAAATAGAAAGGGGTTTTGTGCTGTTTTGTCAAATCGAAAACGAAGTGGCTCTGGCTTAACAGAGCAAGAAATACTTGAAGTCAAAAAGATCGTTGCAGGTATTTCAGAAATATTGAATAACATTATGACAAGCCGTAATCCAAAGGATTATGCAGATTCTCTTAGCGGACCACAAAGAAGATCAAGAAAATCTAGAACACATATACCTCTATACTTTATAACGTAACAACGCGCAAGCAAAATTTGCCTGCCGAACCACGTAAGATAAGAGATAATCTTCCCGAAGACCTTAAAGATATCAACTCTACTGATCTCTGGAAAATACTCCGTTCATTGGCTAAAATGAAATTTCTGCATTATGAACCTAACACAATTAGCCGCCCAAGAGGTAGACCACCAAACCGCGGTTCCAAAGACACTGACAGCGGAGGTAGGCCCTCTTTACATGATAAAACAGAGGAATTGGAGAAGGTGATCAAGATCCTTACTAAACCTGAAGCAAAGAACTTGATCAATACTTCGCTGAAAGATACCTGTCTGCTATATAGGTTCGTAAAATATCGAAATTTAGTGTTATATTACCTGATACGCAATCACAACGAAGGAGCGTTATCGGATAACGTAAAGCCATTTGGGATAGAAGAGAACAAAAGTAATATAGCAGATGAAAAAGAGAGAGGTAAGAAAAGAGAAGCATCAGAAGCATTCTTGAAGCGTATAAAGAACATAAGTGAAGAAGACTTGGAACATGAAGCAGACATAAGGGCTAAAGAATACATAACAAAACATGCTGACGATAAAGATCTGTTTATATATATAATAGGTGGGTTGCTTGGCTACACCAATATCAAGGATTGATTTTATCCTTTAACTCATTTTCAGTAGGTCTCAACTGACCAGAATCTATAAGTGATTGAATCAACCGCTCAAACTGTTCTTGCTTCTTTATCAAAGCCTCAATCTGTCTATCTTTATCTTGCAGTTTAGATTCGATTATATACTCTTTATCCTGTGTTTTCTCCGTTAAGTCTTGTATCCGCAGTTTAAGTCTGTTCTCCTCATTTATGGCAAGAAAGTCCACCGCTTTCAGGTAGTCCTCCAAAAGATCATTTTCAGTTGGGCGATAATAATGATCACTTATACCCACACTATGCGAAAGTAACGTTTCTATGTTTATTGGTTTCATACCAGCTTGTTCACACCTAGTTTTAAACCACTTCCGATAAGAGTGATTGGCAGCAAACGGATGTCTCTTCTTTCCATTCTCCAATTTCTTCCGCAACCCTTGTGCCCAGATCGCCCTTTCCATTAGTCGCTTTATTCCAAGTGAAGCCAGTTTCTTTGGACGTGTGGCTAGGCCTCTTCCTTGTGGTACTTCTGTATCCCATAAATCTCTCATAACCCAGCTATCATTGTTTATTAACTCGCCAGAACTTTCACGATATTTTATCCACTCATAAAGTGCTTGCCAAGCTTCAGGAGAGATAAATGTAAAATACTCTTCGTCTTCACCAGCATATACTATAGCCTTTGCAGCGACGACCTTGCCACTTCTTTGAAGTGGTGTTATATTTCCCCATTTCAAATAATCCCATGCTCCTAGTCTTATTCCTGAAGAGGTCATTGTGTAAACAATAGCTTTTATCCTCCTATCTGGGTATTCTGCTATCTTTCTTACCTCTTCGACAGTTGGGATTCTATCGTCTGCGTATCTTCTCCCTGTCGGAAGACCACGTGTTATCTTCTTCCACGGTATTGGTATGTCTGCCATTTCGCAGAACAATTTAATACTCTTTACGTAATTTCTGACTGTAGCACCTGTTATCTCCTTTCTGTTCACCCGATCTCTTTGAAGCTGGAGGAACTTTATAATACTGCTAAATGCCCAATTGGGTTCTTTTCTCCCCCTGTCAGCGAATATCAATGCTCTTTGCTCTATGTCTTTATTATGACCATTACCACTGCTAACAGCAGCGTCATTGCCTTTATCCAATGAAATAAAGTCAAGGAATTTGGCCAGTCTTTTTTGGTATTTTTGTCGTGTTATGGGCGATTTCAATGCGTGTATATACAGTGACCAGATATCCAATCCTTCCTCTCGTTGTTGTACTATATCCTTTGATTCTGTAGTTGTTGTTTCCGTTTCCACTTCTATTTTCTTACTCCTTTTATTTTGTAGAACCCACTAAAAAGGACTGATATCGGAGCGGGCCCGTCGGGATTCGAACCCGAGACAGCCGGATTTCTTTCTTAAAGATAAAAGTCCGGTACTCTACCTGGCTGAGCTACGGGCCCTTGTTACAGATACGCTCCTACGTAGCATAATTTAATTTTATACATAGGTGATCAAAATCATTAACGTATTGATATAAATAATGAGTAAAATCATAATCACCCTAGAGATTTGGGATCCAGATCTGGATCAGATTTGAAGTGAAGCAGTTTGCAACAGTATTGT
>JAFAQB010000413.1 GCA_019246625.1 Nitrososphaeraceae archaeon | reverse complement strand
ATAGTTCATGTCGCCACCATATATCCATTTTCTAATGTTATCTTTTAGATGATGTTGCTCTATAGTAAGATAAGCATTTCACATTCAACAAACCTTTATTCTTTAGTCTGGAAACTAGGATACTTCTATGCTATCGACTGCTTGTTAGAAACCCGGTAGCACGTGACGCAGTTCTGCCATCTGCGATAGCTATTGTGCTATGGGGCTACGCTAACAAGATTTATAACAACAACAAATCTTAACAAATATTTTCAATAGCCAAGTAAGAGACCTGAATCGCCATAATTGGCTGCTATATGATATATTCTATTAGCATATGCTCCATTCTGTACTTTTTAGTTTCTATCAAAGACTACAATAGATCACAATGTAACATATAGAGATCAGGTATCCCAAATATTTGCTTTAGGATAGGCTTTTGTTTTTGCTGATGTTAGAGAGAGTTATGACAAAGGTCAAACAAGTATATATGAGTAAAGAAGAGAAAGAGGAACAACAGAAAGGAACCGAACAAAAGCAGGAAGAGGAAGAGTAAATATCAGCAGCAGCATCAGAAGCATAACAAGAATAACAGGTATACGTGCATGTATAAACAGAAAACACAGGTAATTCTTCTATTGTAAAGATGTAGATTAGAAAAAGAATGTATAAAATCACAGATAATCTTGCAACTCATGGATTAGGAGAACCAGGTCTACTACAAGGATACCAATCATAATAAATGTTATTAGCATCATGCGATGTAGAGCATGTGGGCTTATCTTCCACGACCATTACATGGTTTTAGCCTTCAGTTTGTTATAATAGTATGATGAGTACATTGCCTTGCATTGTACCAACCACTATTATAGTAACAAATTTTTATCGATACTCTATTCAGCTTTAACAAGTCATAATCATTTCTAAGAATCACAAAGTTGTTATACTAAAGTAATAAGAGGAACTATAGGGCATACTATTGTTATCTTGGTAGTAGTAAAAGGATGGAAAGAGGAGAAGGAAATATCTTTTCTGGTAAATCACAAAGATATTGTGTATGTTTTGTTAGTCTATTGGGCCTTGACATTTTCTTTATATCTTGCACATTATGATTAACCATCTTCTAGTAAACCTATTCAGTACGTATATACAGAAAGATTTAGAGAAATCCGAGATAAGCGTAATTATTATAACATTGGTAGTGGTAGTTGATGGTGAAATTGTTTCAGACAGGATAAAAAAGACAGAAAACAATACTGTGCTATGAAGCATCAATTAATAATTCTAATAGCAGTAAAGATTATTATTCTTCTTCTTCCTGTTCTGATGCTACTCATAACAACAATAAAGATTGAAACAAGTTTTGCGTATATAACACAGCCGTCATCTGGTATTGCAGCGGCAGATCCAAATTACTGCGACAAAGCGGGTCCTTATCCCACTTGTTATGATATAGGATATAAAAGAGGTCTCATTGACGGACAGCAAGATGTCCAAAATGGCCTTATATATTCAGCTTTAGCTGCTTGTGTTGGCGCTGCTCAACATAGTCCAAATTTTTGCAGTGGATATATAGAAGGATACAACAAAGCATACGGACGAGATTTCAGCAGCAGCAACAATAATAATAACCCTCAGATTTGGAATATGGGAAACGTGACTGGATTTGATATTGGATTCCACACCATAAAAAACAACAACAATAACAACCAGTTCGCAGTCACATCATGCACTGAAGGATCCACTATCTTTTGCAATGGATATGAACATGGATATATCCAAGGTCGTATCTATGGTCAAAATTATTGGCCGGGATATTTGGCAGGTGTTAATGCAGCTGATAGAGATATAAGCAAATGCAATCTCCAAGATTATGCCACTGTCAAAATCCCAGGCTACCCGCATCGTTCACAGGAATATATACATGGCTTCCGAATAGGCTACTCAGATACAGCTAGTGATGCTGCAAATGATGATAATACATATGGTTCTGGCTGCCTATTCAAATAAACGCACGAGTATGGCAGTGTTAGCTTGAATATAATCAATACATCAATGCAAAGAAATACTGTAGAAGAACTATTTAGTTTACTCTTTTCTTACTTGGTTTTACCAATACAACATCAGGTAAAAGCTCATGCCAAATTAACCGATGTGAGTGAGTGAGGTTCTTGCATACGAGATAAGCGTAAGTTAGAACGTAAATTGTTATTGCTTATCTACCATTGTTTTCATTGGTACCGAAAAGAAAGATCCACTTTTGCTTGGTCATTTCATATAGTCAATTTAGCTTCTGTTATATAATCCATTTATGTTGGAAACATAGAATACATACTTATTTTACAAACGGCAAATAATAATACTCAGTACAAAGCGAAGTTCCATATAAATACATAATTTACAGCAGTTTTTTGAATGGAACTAGATACTATTGCATTATTTAGATTTCGTTATAGTGGTAGAGGTAGGCTGCAACAGTAATATTGTGTTTTATACCTACGTTTTACCATTTTTTATCTGCATTCAGAACAGTTGTTGGAAAGAATGTTACCTTAAAAGCTACATCCCTAGTAAAACCAGGACAGATGTTATTAGCAGTAGGTGAGTTACAAAAATTCAAGAGAATAGGCAACCCATCTAAATTAAAATGTTTTATATTTGCTAGTAACTGCGAGCTAAAAAATGCGATAACAAATCATGTCTAGACTAATAAAACAGATTTCAGCCTTTTTTGCAATTGCGCTGCTTTTAACATCTATTGTTGTTGTTATTGGTTATAGTACTGGTAGATTTGCATCTGCTCAATTCTCTATTAATCATCCTCCTTTGCCTGATCCTAAGACTGTTACAACAAATGAAAATACTCCAACTGAGATCACTTTGACAGGCACTGACCTAGATCCTGGAAATACTATAACATTTACTATATCAGATAGACCATTCCATGGAACTATATCTGTCGGTTCTACTCCTAATAGCATCAGATATACACCAATGACAGGATACGTTGGACCTGATGCATTTACATACACAGCAACAGATAATCATGGATTTGCTCGTACCAAGGCATTAGTTAGTATAACTGTTAAAGGGTCTACTACAAATCCTCCACCACAGACATGTCCACAAGGACAGCATTGGGATGATATGCTGCAAAAATGTGTTCCAGATTCAACAGGCCTTAACACCGATGTGTTCGGTATTCAAAAAATATATGGTGACGATACAAGAGGGCCACGCAACAACTGGCATCTAACATCAGCCAGCGATCCACGTTTCTATGAACAAAAACCCGTAGGCCCAGACTCTAACGGCTATTACACTTATCCAAGCCTGAGCCAGGGAAGGATTGAGGTCATCTCAGACCCATCTGCAAACGAGAAGACAATTCCAACGTTTGATGTGAACAAAGTCATCGATAAAGGGTATTTGTATAAGCCTGTTGACAGTCCAGACGGCAAGGGCGATTGGGGAGATATTGAAGTCACAGTACGTTACGCTGATGTAAAGCTGGGTTCAGGCTCGTATGAGGCACATCCTGAAATTGTGCCAGGTGGATACCGACAGACTAGCGACACGACAAAGGTCGGTGCGGATAAGGCTGTCATAGCACAGTGTGAAGCTATGTCATATCATTCTAACTGGTATTCGCAGAGTCATAGAGTCAAGTACGAAAAGGACAGTAGACATACAGGCGGCTACACAGTAGATAGCTCAGATCCTCAAACTACAACAGCTACATCACCATACGAGGGAAAATCAGATCCTGGTGTTATCCACAAATTCATAATTTACAGAGTACCAGATCCTTCAGTACGTGGAGGATTTGCTATGAAATTAGAGACATATGTAGACGAAACAGGCAGTGGCAAGAGTTTCAAGAAAGTTTTAGAAACACTAGACAATGGCAAATGGGGCCCCACTAAATCCGGTAATTCTGCATGTGATGCCAGTGAATACGTAGTGTTGAATATGGCACGTGTAGTGGTTGGCATAAGAGTAGACTTTATGAAATCATTCAAGTGGAAAGACTGGAGTATACGCTCGATTGACCCATCAAAAAAGCTTATTTGAGTTTGTAAAGACTATGGGCGTTAGTTCTAGATTGTTCTATTGCTAACAAGATATGTTTATGAGATAAAGTACTACTAGTACTTTAGGATCCTACATATAAGAGTCCGACTATGTCAAGTAATAGTGGCTATCTACTCAAATCCTAGAGTCTGAATGAAAGAGTATGCATAATGTATTGAGCTACAATACAATAGTAATAATACAGAGTCAAAATGGAACCCATATACCTCTTATTATAAAACTAGTAGGGATAAAGAAGGTTTATCAAAAAAGATAATATGTATACTCAACTCCATCAAAGACAACAAGATATTTGATATCAATATGATGACGATATCATCTTCTTTCTAAGATTAGGAGCATTAGGAAGATTATATGTGATGTTGTGTTATTATCAACAAAGTTATAATAACATATCTACATGAAAGTAACGCAAGTTCTAGTTCAAATTTAAAGATAGAGTTAGCGCTGCTAACATATTGACTGCTGCCCTAATGGATAGTCTTAACAACACACACACAACGATAGGTATAGCCATAATCATATTTGCAATCGCCTTAGTAAGGATGGCTACCATAACTGTTAATTACAGTCCAACATCTAGACATGCAGTGAAAGACACGTGTAAGTGGTTTCCAGAAGGCAGCAGTGGCGGCCCACCATATTTTAACAGCCGACACCAATGTGAAACCACCACAGGTCTTCCTTGTGGCTTCTCAAAAAATAAGCTGCTATTCCCTTTATTTTCCAAATTTTTTTGATTTTTCTGCTGACGACGACTATACAAGAACAGACACAAACACAAATACAGACACAAGAACAAGAACAAAATAAAAAACAAAGCCATAACCGTTAGACTGCTTGTTGGTATCCGTGTGGACTTTGGACTCTTGCAATACCATTTAGCAAGTTGATAGGAGTTATCAGAGTTTCATGCTCAGATTCATGGAGGTCATGTAGTCGGTGGCTATCCTGCCTGCAAGTTGTGTGACCCAGACACTCCAGTTGATATGACCCGACAGTTAACAGAGTTGTAAAGACCCCATAAGTTAACAGAACCTTTTTTTGACTATCTGTACATCGAGGTTCTAACCGGCGTTATACTTGCCAGAATCGTGACTCAATCTGCAAATATGCTACTCATTAATTTTGTTATAGCTCCATCTATTTAGATATGTGATCTGATTATACTTCGACATGGCTCATTTTTCTTTTATTGCTGCAACCATTGTCTTTTCTACGATTTGGTTTAACAACACTTTGAGTAGCGAGTTTTGCTATCTCTAAAATACCTTCATGGTATTCATTGTAATAATGATTGTGATTTTGCTTTATTCTAGCTAGTCAGTGGCACAGTGCACAATTATTATAATATCAATTCGCAAGCTAAGGCTGAATCTCCCTTACACTCAAGTCTTTGACATCCATATCATCTATATTATCCCATCTGAATATTGCTATTGGACCACCCCAAGTTATTATTGTAGTATCAGTTCCTCCACAATCATTCTGACCGCCACCCCAATTTCCATCATCTGAATATTCAAGCACTTTATGCCATTGATTCCCAGGTGTGTTGATATTGTTTGTACTGTCGTCTAACCATTGTTCCAGCTTCACGGACCCATTAGGTAAGTTATAGAATACTGCTTTTATACCAATCCATCTTCCTTCCAAATTATTTGTTGCATGTTTTAATTGAGGATCCTGAGAGTCTGATGTATATCCTTGTGTATGCATAAGATCTTTTTCAAACTTGACTCTTCCGGTTTCATACGTGTTTGAATGATATGTTGTACCTTCACACTGGAGTGGCAAACCATTAATCTCTGTTTGTTCGTTTGTATTTCTTCCCCCACGTGCGAGAAATTCTATATGGGCTGCACCATTTCTCGTGGAATCACTAAAGCTGTTTACTTTAAGATATCCTGTCATTTCTACATTCTTCCAATCGTTGGGTGACTGCATGTATCCTTTTGCTGCCAAATCTTGTTGATTAAGAGTTGTGATTAATTGTGGATTATATCCTGATGAAGTTAATGCTCCATACCTAACTTCATTGTTTTCCACTTTCCAACTGCCATCATAGTCGTTTCTTTGAACAAAGGTTGTAGAAGGTCCTTCTCCTTTACCTGCTCTAGGGTCATGATTAGGATCATCCATATTCATAAACCACTCTTCGCCTCCTTTTTTAGTTGGATATAATTCCCTTATTCCAAATCTGTCTACTGATACACCAATAGTAATACTTGGACGCTGTGGCCTATTGTAGGTATAGTTATAAATTTCGATAGCAACAACAATAGTGATAATACCAATAATTATAATTATAAAGAGAGGTCTTGTTTTAATTTCCAAATCCATTCCTCTATTCTATTGCTATCGATACCTTCGTTAGTTCTCATATCCTCATCCTCATCATTACTTTATACTTTTCTTTGCTCAAAAAAATCGTATGCTGAAGAAGACATACAAGAAATAACAGAAGAGGGCTATACGGAGTTCAACAAGCAGAAAAAAGAGTCTCCAAAGAGAGATAAAGGGAAATTGGAGTAGTGATCTGGAATAATAATATGCCATTGTACAAATTACATATTAGCCTAGCGTTTGGCTCATTCTTGAAAGGATGTTCGTTTAACCAATCCCTAACATAAGGAAAGGAACATGTCAAAAGAATCGGCCCTGTGCCAGTCTTTGCTTCATGAGGTATTTCTCCTTCACCATACTTATCTTTCAAACGTATATGCTTAATTTTCAAGAGCGTGATTTCATGGTTTCTTGCATCCAGATCCCAAAGCAAAGCCAGAGCAGCCTTATTGCGTTTGTATGGTTCATAGTTTATTACAGTAACAATTTCATCTCGTTCCCATAGTTCATTTTCTATATAAGGGCTAATCCGTTTGGTGGTCTTTTTTCTTATTTGTACAAATGAAGGAGTTATCCAGTCAGCTATAGAAAGTAATGGTTTTTGACCTTCTGATTTCTTTTTATAATGATTGTAAAGCCAACGGACGAAGAATTTTATTCTTCCAAGGTAGTCATTCCAAGTAGTTATCCATCTTTTATCAGGATCTTTATCAGTACTTTTGATCTTTGTATCAAGAAATGAAATAATCTGTTCTTTCTTGGTTATTTTATATATAAAGTCGTTCGTTTCCTAGCCATTTTGCAAAGCTAATGATAGTTTTCAAATTATTCTTTTGATAACTTTCAGATGTACCATTTGATTTCATAAAAGTAGAGAATTCCCTTATGAGGTTGGCATTAGTTGGATTAGGGATTGAGGTGTCTATGTTTGAGAGAAGAGTGGATAATCTGACCGGCATCTCTAAGATATTACCTCCTTTATTGCTCTTATTGTCATGACTATGTTAGATATGGCATATTTTCCAATAGTAGTATATGAACCCGAGTAGTTAGCGGGCCCGTCGGGATTAATACCGATAAAGGTTCTTTTCTATGGATTCTGTTCTCTATTTGAGAACACTATCTTATATTATTTCCGCTTTTGACTAATTTATATGGTTAACTACTTTCACGTAGTTCTTAAGGTGCCATTATAATAGGAATATGTAGGCTAGGGTAGGAGATAAAGATAAAGACCTCCTTGCAAGAGAAATACAATCCTAGGATAGCTTCAAGTATGCACTAAGAGATGAAAAACGACTATATCTTGTATCAGATCTGTTTGTCAAAATGACCGGTGCTACATAACTCACCATCTTTTTTAGCTTCTATATCATTAGCTTAACTGCAAGTCGATGAATGATTCATTATCCAATATAGAGAAGAAAATAAACCAAAGAATTCAAGAACTCAAGTACAAGATGAAAAAGGCAAACCAAAGAACTGAGACAGATAGATTATGGGTTAGAATAGAAGCGTTACAATGGACTTTGGCACAAATACTTGCATTAAGAGGGTAAAGGTACCTTGTTTTCATGAATATTCAATGGTATGTGCTGCAGGCTTGGAGCATCCGCATCTGTACCTCATCATGCTGTGGATCTCAGGGTACAAGATGATGTTCTTGTTGTTGTATGTTGGGAAGGAAGATATGGTTTTGGTTATCTTCTATCACCTTTGTCTGTGCTGCTCATAGATGGCTTAGGTAGAAAACTGACTCCTGCAGAAACAAACACCATCGTCCACTCCTACTCTAAATGGCAATATCCTTCCTAAAGCCGGCATTATACTGAGGTGTGTGCGTATGTGTGCATATCGAACCATCTCTATACCCTTGCATCCATACTGTGTTAATTACAAGTCCACCGTACTTTGCGCCAAATCCATCCCAAATAAAGCCTTCTTGGTCCCATATCTCTTCCATGTTTTACGTCATTGCATGCAGCCGTATATCCTGCGTTGTATTTTGGTGTATGTATAATGACTACTGCAAAGGCCAAACATGTATTGCTAATCAGTATTATTATTATAAAGACCATACTGAATGCTGTAACTAACAAATGTT